>NZ_DBHC01000010.1:1647-1916 GCF_002296035.1 Roseivirga sp. UBA838 | reverse complement strand
TCAAATTGTATCTTAGCTGAGGAACAACCTGTCTGCTATCTTTGGGGCTATGTTGTGACTAGCATTCAAATTGTATCTTAGCTGAGGATGCCATGGAAAGCCCCATGGCCATAGCCAGTTGTGACTAGCATTCAAATTGTATCTTAGCTGAGGGATTCAGCTACTGGTAAGTCCTGTCAAATTGTTGTGACTAGCATTCAAATTGTATCTTAGCTGAGGCCTGAATTAGTAGCTAAAAATGCGGCACCTGTTGTGACTAGCATTCAAAT
>NZ_DBHC01000010.1:0-1323 GCF_002296035.1 Roseivirga sp. UBA838 | reverse complement strand
CAAATTGTATCTTAGCTGAGGATTGCGTGCCAGTGGCAAGCTTGAAGCCTGTTGTGACTAGCATTCAAATTGTATCTTAGCTGAGGCAACCAAAACAATATACAACTACAATGAAGGTTGTGACTAGCATTCAAATTGTATCTTAGCTGAGGGAAGAATGTACTATGTGATCAGTGCAGCTAGTTGTGACTAGCATTCAAATTGTATCTTAGCTGAGGTGTGCATGTCTGATGGCAATATCCCAGAAGGTTGTGACTAGCATTCAAATTGTATCTTAGCTGAGGTAGGAGGCTTTGCCGGAACAATGTTGACAAGTTGTGACTAGCATTCAAATTGTATCTTAGCTGAGGGATGAGCTTTAGCGGCAAGACGTGCATACTGTTGTGACTAGCATTCAAATTGTATCTTAGCTGAGGGTATTTCCTACCGCACCTGTACCGTAAACTGTTGTGACTAGCATTCAAATTGTATCTTAGCTGAGGATTACATTATAGTGGCCCTACCGGGAAGGGTTGTGACTAGCATTCAAATTGTATCTTAGCTGAGGAATCATAGATGCGCATAACCATGTCGGCTCGTTGTGACTAGCATTCAAATTGTATCTTAGCTGAGGAAAAATGATGATCTTTTTCTTTTCCTCGGCGTTGTGACTAGCATTCAAATTGTATCTTAGCTGAGGCTACCATAAGTTTCAACAAATGGGACAAGTGTTGTGACTAGCATTCAAATTGTATCTTAGCTGAGGGGGGCATGGCCATTGAGGGCAACTCATACGGTTGTGACTAGCATTCAAATTGTATCTTAGCTGAGGTAGCTACATCCTGAGGCACCGGGCCATCTAGTTGTGACTAGCATTCAAATTGTATCTTAGCTGAGGATTTAAAAGGTTGCGTATGTTTACATGAATGTTGTGACTAGCATTCAAATTGTATCTTAGCTGAGGCTGAAGGTGTCGTTCAGCAATTCAGCTCCAGTTGTGACTAGCATTCAAATTGTATCTTAGCTGAGGCCTGTAAAATAAGGTTGTATTAATTTAGTGTTGTGACTAGCATTCAAATTGTATCTTAGCTGAGGTATCTGCGACAATTAAGCTTATATCATACTGTTGTGACTAGCATTCAAATTGTATCTTAGCTGAGGAATAAGTTCGACAAGTCCGTTAAAAGCATAGTTGTGACTAGCATTCAAATTGTATCTTAGCTGAGGTGAGTAAAAAGAATAAAAACCAACTCACGTGTTGTGACTAGCATTCAAATTGTATCTTAGCTGAGGAAACCAAATTGCAGGCTGCCCGAACTGATTGTTGTGACTAGCATTCAAATT
>NZ_DBHC01000051.1:0-39664 GCF_002296035.1 Roseivirga sp. UBA838 | reverse complement strand
GATTGGTGCCAGAACCACCGTAAATCCATTTTCTGTGCAAGAAATATGCGACTCTCTAAAAGGAGTAGATATTCCAGTAATGGTTAAAAACCCCATTAACCCCGACTTGCAGCTTTGGCTGGGTGCGTTTGAAAGGCTCAACAAGGTGGGCATTAAGAAACTAGCGGCCATACATCGCGGCTTCTCCGACCCCTACGAAAAGCGTTACCGAAACAAACCTGAATGGAGTATGCCCATTCACTTAAAGCGCATGATGCCGGGCATTTCGGTGGTTTGCGACCCAAGTCATATTTGTGGTACCAGAGAAATTATAGCATCGGTGAGCCAGCGAGCCATCAATTTTGGATTGGATGGACTAATGATAGAAACTCATCACGACCCGGATAAGGCCTGGAGCGATGCCAAGCAGCAGGTGACGCCTGAAATGCTGAAGATCATTTATGAAAACCTGAACTTCCGAGAATCCATTGATAAACATCCCGAAGCTATTACTGAACTCGAGCAACTTCGGCAAAAAATAGACCTTCTCGATGGTCAGATCATAGAGTTACTGGCCGATAGGTTTCAGATAATAAAGCAAGTGGGTGATTACAAAAGAGATCATAACCTGGCGGTATATCAGCCCGGAAGGTGGCAAGAAGTAATGGAGTCCAGAATAAGAACAGGCATGAAGAAAAACATGACCGAAAAATTCATGAAAAGTTTATTATTTGCCATTCATGAAGAATCAGTTAAAATGCAGGAAGCACAGCTCAAAGAAGTGAAGACTTCTGTAAAAATATGAGTATACAAATCGATGATATCAGTTTAAGCCTACCCTCGTTTTTCAACCAAAGCAAACATTCGCAGATTGCTGTTTTGGTAGATGAAAACACAAGGGCTCATTGCTACCCAAAAATTAAATCTTTATTGCCCGAGCATCAACTTATTGAGGTAGCATCGGGTGAGATAAATAAAAATCTGCAAACCTGCGAGCACATATGGAAAGAGCTCACCAGGCACCAGTTCGACCGCAAGGCCCTGCTGGTTAATCTGGGGGGCGGAGTAATTGGCGATATGGGTGGTTTTTGTGCCGTAGCTTATAAAAGAGGGATCGACTTTATCAACATTCCTACTACCCTGCTGGCCGCTGTAGATGCCAATATTGGTGGTAAACTGGGTATCGATTTTCATGGTTTTAAAAACCACCTGGGCTTTTTTCAGGATCCACTGCATGTATTTATTGACCCGATTTTTCTGGAAACTTTGCCCGAACGCGAGCTTAGATCCGGTTTTGCCGAGGTGGTAAAGCATGGTTTAATAGCCGATGCCGACTATTTTGAAAAGGTGAGTTCAAAAGGGCTTAAGCAAGAGAATTGGAATGCTGTAATTGCTCACAGTATTCATATTAAGGATGCGGTAGTAAAAGAAGACCCCAAAGAGAGAGGTCTTCGCAAAATCTTGAACTTTGGCCACACCATAGGGCATGCCATTGAAAGCTACTACCTGCACACAGAAAACAGGCTACTCCATGGCGAAGCTATTGCTATAGGAATGATATGCGAAAGCTACCTCTCCGGTAAATTATTGGGTTTATCGGATAGTGCTGTCAAAACTATTTCTCAAACCTTAAAAGGTATTTATCCGGAACTAAGAATAGAAAAAAGACATTTTACAAGCATCATTGAACTGATGTACCACGACAAAAAGAATATCAACAACTTCCTCAATCACTCATTACTCTACGAAATAGGCCGGGCAGGTTACGATATTGCCGTAGACGAAAAAGATGTAATGGACTCATTGTTTTACTACTCCAAAACCTAAACTCCTTGGACAACAAAAAACTACCACATAGCCCCAAATTAAAATCAGTTGATATACCTCTTGAGGCTTCTAAAAGTGAGAGCAATCGGGCCCTTATAATCAACGCCATTTCGGGCAACCGTTCGGTAATCAGAAACCTGTCGAATGCCAGAGATACACAAACGATGCTTCGCTTACTGAGCTCAGAAGAAACAACGCTCGATGTGCTTGATGCAGGCACCACCATGCGTTTTCTAACAGCCTATTCTATATTGGGTGAACAGCCCAAAATACTTACGGGCACCGAACGCATGCAGCAAAGGCCCATTCATATATTGGCCAAATCGCTCAAACAACTCGGTACCAAAATCAAGTACCTCAACGAAGAAGGCTTTCCTCCTTTGCGCATAAAGCCACTGGAGCATCAGAAAACAAATCGATTGAGTATTAGAGGCGATGTGAGTAGTCAGTTTATATCGGCCTTGTTGATGATAGCTCCCGCATTGCCCCAAGGGCTTAGTCTGGAACTGAAAGGCAAAGTTGGCAGCCGTCCTTACATTCAGATGACATTGGACATGATGCGTCTCTTCGGTGTACAGTCTAACTGGACCAACAACACCATAGAAATTGCTCCACAGAGCTACGGAGAATACCCTTATGTGGTAGAGTCTGACTGGTCTGGGGCTAGCTACTGGTATAGCTTTGTCGCCCTGGCCGATGAGGCTAAAATAAAGCTACTGGGCCTACGGCAGAAGTCGCTACAGGGCGACATAGCCATTGTGCGGATTATGAACCAGCTGGGTGTAATGAGCACTTTCGAAGATGATGGGGTGGTGTTGGAGAAAATTCCGCATCAGGAAGAGTTGGAGTTCGATTTCTCTGATTGTCCGGATCTTGCACAAACGGTTGCTGTAGTTTGTGGCATAAAAGGAATCCACTGCCGCATGACCGGCCTGGAAAGCCTCCGAATCAAAGAAACGGATCGAATTAAAGCCCTCAAAAAAGAGCTCAAAAAATTTAAGATTAAACTCAAAGAAGTTGAAGAAGGCCTCTGGGAGGTGAAATCGAAGTATCAGCCAAGTGAAGAGATTATAGCAATTGAAACCTATGACGACCATCGCATGGCTATGGCCTTTGCCCCCATAATGACCCGGCAGCCAATAATCATTCACAACCCCTCGGTAGTGAATAAATCATACCCTGGTTTTTGGGAGCATGTGGAGATGGTAACCCTTTAGATTCCTTAAAGCATCAAAAACGAATGACTATTTGAGGGTATTCTTAATAATTGATTAACTGGCCTTTCGAAACTAGAAGGCATAAGCTGCAATCACCATCAAAGTAATAATTAACCCTAGCTTGTTTTCGGTACTATAGCTTCTTGAGGAAGATTTAAAACTTGGTTCCAGCTGTCAAATTTATATTGATTACAAAATGAAGAAAACCGTAAACTCTAGCTTACTCATTTGCTCAAATCGTATTTAACAACAGCCACTTCATTCCCCTCTTCAGGAGACTCAAGAGTTAACCCATAAAGGATATTTCTCTCCCAATCGATATCAAACGCATAGATTGGAATGTTCAATTTGAATCTAATTAACGGCTGTAGTTTATAATTAAACAGAAACAGTTCATCTTGATGGAAACCCTGTTCAGAAGTGTTTTTCCCATCAAAAAGAACGTAAATCATATTATTGCCCAAAACCGGATATGTGTAAGCATCTCTGGAATTCTTAATGGGGGCCACCATTCTCCCCCCTCCACCAACAGACTTAGTTTCTAAAAGAGGTTCGAATAACTCAGGTCCACGAGCTGACGATATCAAATTGAAATCAGAATCATAAAGTTCAAGATAGTCCGTATATGCATGTGTTAAAGCGAAGTATTCTGCTTCCGGATCTGTATTCATGAAGGCCATAAACACCTGTGATTTAAATTGAGGGCTTTGTTGCGGGTAATCAATCTCAGGATAAAAACCACCTTCTTTAATGATGGCAGCATCTTCTAAACTTAGTTTATATAGCCTATTTTCTTCATTCCCAGATAACGAGCTTATTAAATCAATGACGTGTCCCTTTCGGTCAATTTTTGGATAGTAGGTTTGGAGTGAGTCTAATTCAATCGTATTCTTAGGCATTAAAGATTTCTCTCCAATGGTTTTTTCCAGATCGTATACGTCAATCCTTTTTTGAATCATATCGTGTATGTATAGCTCATTTTTAGAATGACTCAACTGAACATCTGTCGCATTGAGCATTTCGCCCGGACCCTGTCCTTTTGAAACAAGCTCATTGATCAATTTCTTACTCCTTATATCATATACTTGCAACCATTTACTATGACCAGCAGTGGTTATGTACATCAGCTCCTTAGAACCATCAACCTTAATTCTGAGTGGCAGCTTCAAAGAATCCAAAGCAATCACTTCTCCAGAAAGATTTAATTCATATTTGAAATCTGAGTAAGTGAAAACTCCCTTTTTATTAAGACCTTTCACTTGCGCATTACTACTTCTTTCAGAAAAACACGACAATAGTATAAAGACGATTACTGTTAAATATTTATTCATGGAAAGACCTAGGGGATTTACTCTTAGCTTTTAAACGATAAGATTTATTAAAAAAATGGCAACTATGACTTAGACGTGTTCCAAAGGCCAGTTAGGGCACCTTCTATTTAAAACCAATTTCCATGGCTACTCGGCAAACTCGTGTTTCAAAAGCTAGTATAACCTTCAATACTTCTGTAAGCTTTGCTTTCATTACTAAATGCCCGAAGCCCAAACATTGACAATAGAGCTAAAGTCAGGGCTCCTGCGAACCTTATCCCAAACAAGGATGAACCGAGCGCACATTCGCACTTGTAAACAACTGTATATCAAACTGATAATATTTCAACCTAATTTATTTCTATAACACATCCAAATTAACATTATTGATTTGAAATGAAAATATCCAAAGATTTTGTTGATTTATAGTGTAAAGGGAATTGCAATTCTATATGGACCGCAAAAAAAGAATAGAACCCTAGTCTATGACGACCATCGCATGGCTATGGCCTTTGCCCCCATAATGACCCGGCAGCCAATAATCATTCACAACCCCTCGGTAGTGAATAAATCATACCCTGGTTTTTGGGAGCATGTGGACAAAATAAGGTTAGAAAAATAAATGATTAAAAAAGAGGAACAGAGTTCCTCTTTTGTTGCCTTTAATATGGTTCGGTTGAACAATACTCCTTGCCGTTACCACAATCAATCCAAAATGACTGCTGTTCTGTACTCCAGCCCCCTGAGCAATGAGGGCTTGTTCCTACACAACAAGCCAGACCGTTTTCACAATTTCTTACACATTCTCCTGGATCATCGGCTATACATTTCCCTGGTCCTTGTCCGAAAGAGCTAAAGCCGAAGAAAATCATGACTAAGGAAAAGACCGATAGCGTAATTTTTCTTTTAATTTTTCTCATAATTTATTGTTTAAATGTATTTATAAAATTTGCAGAGTCCTCACTCTGTTCAATTCCTGCTAATGGAAAAAATGCATCTTTAATCTCACCCTCTTCATTCAAATTGATCATGAAGGGTGTCATAAAGCCATTGTAACTTTGATCGATTTTATGATATGAATGAAGATTTGCGTATTTACTATTTTCCAAAAGAGGTTTAAAATTATCAGTATACTCTCCTTCGTAGATATTATAATAAAAAATTTCAGAATCGGGTATATTAAAAAAGACTTCATCCATCATCTTAACTGCTTTAAAAATACAGGTGTTGCAGTCTAAAGAGTTATACACCAAAATCATTGTATTTGTACTCCATCCATTCTTGTTTGGTGTAAGTAAAAACTTTTCACCTTTCAGTCTTTTTCTATAGTTCTCTGCCCGATCAGTTATTCTATCAAATTGCACTTCACTTTGACTCAATTTTTCTGATGAATTAGTCTGACAGCAATTTGTTAAAGTAATTAGCACGCAACATAAAATTGCCTTAATCAAATCTTTCATATCAGTCAATTTGAAACTTCATTAATTCTGCACCAGCTTTCTCAAAAGCATACAGGATATTCTCATCTACAGCGATTTCGTAGAAAAAGGAATTTGGCACATCAAGTTTAAGAACCCTATCAAAAGTCAGCTTATCTCCCTTTGCATTTATAACTATTATTTCGTTAGAAGCTAGCGCCTTATTGTTTCCTATGAACAATAAATATATGGTGTCCTCAAACGATGTAATATCTCTATAGTAATCAAATTGCAAAGTATATTTTCGTCTCGGATTTTGTTTTAAAAGTTCATCGTATACTCTTGACCTAAAACCCAAAAATTCACTCAAATCTAAACTATCAAGAACTTCCCCTTTAGAACTAAAAAGCTGTACAAAAGGTCTAGATGACCAAACTGAAGCCACTTTCCCATCTTTTAGAGCGAGAATATTTTGACTATTGATAGATCGATGATGGGAATAATTCTCAAATTCTTGAACTGTACCAAAAGTCTTTACAATATCCATTTTCTTATCAAAATGAACTATTGGCTTATCTGAGCGTAAACTTGGAGCAAAAATTTCACCTGAAGGAAATATTGCTGGCTTTCTATCGTACAACATTATTAATGTGTCCTTTGGCCTCATTTTTCTTTGGAATCTCCCCTTCAAATCGAATTGTGAAACTTGTAACTTATGATTATCGAAAACGAACAAACTTTCGTTTTCAAATTGAACGAAATTTGCCCCCAAAATTTCTTCAGGACCGTATCCTCTCTCGATGTAATTTTGAACTTCGAACTTATTGTTCAAAATCAACGACTTGTTGAGCTTGGCATCGTTTATGAAAATTCGGCCATCCTTAGCAGCAATCTCTGTTATACCATCAGTAACAAACGTTGTATCATTAAATTGATTATACCTAGCCTCAACAGACAAACTAATATACTCCAACCTAGTTTTTCTTGATTCACTATTGCAGCAGGTTGCAAAAAATACAACAAAAGCAAGTCCTAATATTTTTACAACTTCTTTTTTTCTCATTGTTTTACTTTACTACGAAAATATAAAATTTATTTTTTTAAATACTCAAACCAGGGTCTAAATATTAACAATAACATAACTTACACCGAAGTTATTCTTTCAATACTTTTAGTGCATGACTAAGAAGAAAAAACTCGAAAACATCTCGATAGGCGAAGTATTTCGCAGAATTATATGGCCCAAAAGGGGCATGTTGTTATTCGGCCTGGTACTCATCTTACTACGAAGTGCCGCAACCTTAGTTCCTCCAAAAGCCACACAGTATTTAATAGATGATGTTGTGGTTGCAGGTGATGTTTCAGAATTAAAGAGGATAGTTGTTTTTGTAGTTCTTGCAATTGTTGTTCAGGCAGTTACATCCTTTATGCTTACCAGAATTTTGAGCGTTCAAGCCCAAAAACTGATAGCCAACCTCAGAGTGCAGGTTCAGAAGAAAATTCTATCACTTCCGATAAACTTTTTCGATAGCCAAAAGTCAGGAGCCCTGGTCTCTAGAATTATGACTGATGTGGAAGGTGTCAGAAATCTGGTAGGAACAGGGTTTGTTCAGTTAATAGGTGGATCAATAACGGCTGTTGCTGTATTAGTAATACTGATCAATATGAATGCTCGATTGACTGCTCTAATAGTGATCCCTATAGTCTTATTTGGCGTGATTGCCATGAAAGCATTTGGCATTTTGCGACCTGAATTCAGAAAAAGAGGAAAGCTCAATGCAGAAGTTACAGGTAGGTTGACTGAAACTTTAAATGGAGTAAGAGTTATTAAAGGTTTCGGAGCAGAACAACAGGAAATTAAAATATTTGAAAAAGGGGTCATATCGCTATACGAAGTAGTCAAAAAAACCCTTACAGCTACAGCATTCGTATCAAGCTCTGCCACATTCCTCTTGGCTGGCGTTGCCTCAACCAGTATACTAGGACTAGGAGGATACTACATTATCAATGGAAGTATGACCTCCGGTGAACTGGTAGCCTTTATTGCCTATTTGGCCGTGGTTGTTGCTCCGGTTCTCCAAATGTCGAACATTGGTAGTCAGATTACCGAAGCATTTGCCGGGCTCGATCGTACTGAAGAAATAATGCAAACTCCGTCAGAAGAAGATGATCAAACCCGAACCGTGGCGTTGGGCCCAATACATGGAGATATTCGGTTCGAAAACGTTTCTTTTGCTTACGATGGAGATGACGATGTAATCAAAAACATATCGTTCGATGCGCCAGCAGGTTCTGTTACCGCACTGGTGGGTTCGTCCGGCTCAGGCAAGTCTACCATAGCAGGTCTGGCAGCTACTTTCCTCAACCCTAGAGAAGGACGTGTTACGGTAGACGGCACTGATCTTTCTACGGTGAAGCTCAGCAGTTTTCGCGAGCAATTGGGTGTAGTACTACAAGACGATTTCCTCTTTGAAGGAACCATCCGCGAAAACATACTTTTCCCTCGCCCCAATGCCACGGAACAACAGCTACAGGAGGCTGTGGAAGCGGCCTATGTCAAGGAATTCACAGATAGGTTTGAGAAAGGCCTCGATACAGTGATTGGAGAAAGAGGGGTGAAGCTATCAGGAGGCCAACGCCAACGACTAGCCATTGCCAGGGCCATTTTGGCCAACCCGAGAATTCTCATTTTAGACGAAGCCACCTCCAACCTTGACACCGAGAGTGAATCTTATATTCAACAAAGCCTCAACGAGCTTATGAAAGGGCGCACCACTTTTGTAATTGCCCACCGGCTAAGCACCATTAAGAGAGCCGATAAAATATTGGTTATCGAAAAAGGAGAAATAGCCGAAAGCGGCACACATGATGAACTGATTGCAAAAGAAGGGCGGTACTTCCAATTATATACTTACCAAGCCCGAATTTAAAGCACCATAAATATGAAATACCTAATATCACTACTTCTACTTAGCCTGACTTATGGAAGCCTCAAAGCACAGGACCCAAACCGTTTTGCCGAAGAAGTAAGAAAGTTTGAGAATGCAGCAGAAAAATACCCTGCCAAAAACAGAATAGTGTTTACCGGCAGTTCCAGCATCAGGCTTTGGGTAGACTTTAAATCTTACTTTCCTGAACACAACGTTATTAATACCGGCTTTGGTGGCTCTGAAACCTCCGACCTTATTTACTACAAAGATTTACTCATTTCTCAATTCAAACCCAGACAAGTATTTATTTATGAGGGAGACAATGACTTGAATTCAGGAAAATCAGAGTTGGAGGTGTTGGCCGATATTAGCTCTCTTACCCAACAGTTACTCAATGAGGGAATTGAAAGCATAGTAATCATCTCAGCCAAACCGAGTATAGCACGATGGCACCTAAAGCCAGCGTACGAAAAACTAAATGAAGCCTTAAAGCATATGGCAAACCTTAGCCCCAGAGTTCGCTTTGCCGATGTATGGAGTCCTATGCTAAAGGAAGATGGATCGCTTAAAGAAAACATCTTTCTAGACGATGGCCTTCACATGAATAAGAAGGGCTACGACCTCTGGATTAAAGTAATTGGTCCACTTTTGGTGAATCCCTAAAAATTTTCTTTCGCATACAAACCCCACAAAAGAGTCCTTTAAATCTCCTGAAGGGCTTTTTTGACTAACAACTGCGCCCGCCTGCAGATACACCAACAAAACTTTTTATGAATATATGTTGAATATTTCATATAAAGTTTTCATCTTTAATCACCGTTTCACCTAAACGTATGAAAACACTAACCGTCTACGCGCTATTGCTGGGGACGGGACTAACCACCTTGCTTTCGATTTTAGATAATCGCGAGAGCCATGTGGCCGAGTTGTCCCCAATAGCTTTAGAATCGCCCTTCGATTCTAAGCTTAAAGTAGAGTTGCCCCTACCCGGCCCTGCTTTGAAAGATTCTTCGGCCACCGTCCGAAAGAAAGAGTATCACATCTATTTTGAAAATCGCTCTACCGAAGCCATTGAAGTAGCCATTCGGTATAAAAGCTATAATGGAGATTGGGAAACTTCTGACATGGTTACCCTAGCCGCAGGAGAAAAAAGACGCATGGGAGTTTCTGACGAAAAGACCTACTTCTACTATGCAGAAAACAAACGCAAGTGGAAGAAAAAGAAATGGAAGGGTTCGCACCATTTTAGCCTGGGTGAAGAAACCTCTAACAAGGTAAAGTTTATAAAGGAACAGATATGGGAGTGTTACGACACTAAAATGTGCAACGCATTTGCAGTGTTTAGGTAACGTTAAGACAGGGGGGCTTGCTGGGAGCTCCCCTTCTCTTTATTCTCACCCCCACTTTTACCTTACATCCCATACGCTACTTAGGCCATCCGTATCCAATTTTTAGGTAAGCCACAGCAAGAAAATCCGTTACAACGCCTGAAAATAGGCCGGAGCTTTTAGCAATCGGCTGCCATACCAGCTAAACATCTCTCCATCTACCAACCTCATCTCAACGCCAGGCAACTCATTTCTAATTTCAGACATGTGCTTTTCTTGGAAAGGGTATGGCTCTGAACTCAATAGAATAACTTCCGGGTCGAGCACTTTAATATCTTCTAACCTCAGCTCGGGGTAGCGAGTCTCTTTCACCAGATTTTCGAACCCTGCCATCGACAGCATTTCATCAACAAAAGTATTTTTACCGGCCGCCATGTATGGATCTTTCCAGATGAGGTAAACTGCCCTTCGCTTCTTTAGCGACTGCTCCTGCAGGGGTGCAAAAGCACTAAGTACATCTACTACCAGTGCCTCAGCCTCCTTTTCCCGACCAATTAATTGTCCAATAGCCTCCATCATATCCAGCGCCTCATTGAGCGAAGCAATGTCACTCATCCAAACAGGGTATCTGGTGGCCAGCTCATTGATAAAACCCTCTTCGTTTTCTTCTTTATTCCCAATAATCAGGTCTGGAGACAGCTCTTCGATTCTATTGAAATGAACTTGTTTTGTACCTCCTACTATGACTTTCTCTTTTCGCCAATGAGCAGGATGAATACAAAACTTGGTAATCCCAACCACCTCCTTATTCAACCCCAAGTCGTGAAGAAGTTCGGTTTGAGAAGGCACCAAAGAAACAATACGTTTGGGTATATCGGGCAACTCCACCGATCGCCCCATTTGGTCGGTAAACTTCATAGAACAATTGCTGCGCCCAATGGCTTAATATTTAACGATGGTTGTGAATGGGTCAGGTTCCGGATGTTCACTCCTAAAAGTAAATAGCCGGAAACTCTACTTTGATCCTACTTGAGATACCTGAAATCGTGGCCGCTTTCCAACTGAATCAAAAACTGATACATTAGTTCTATCACCTGTTCAACATCTTGCTCATGAGCTGTTTCAACAGTGGTGTGCATGTATTTTAAAGGCAGCGAAATTAAAGCAGCCGGCACCCCTTCGTTGCTATAAGCAAAAGCATCGGTATCCGTTCCGGTAGACCTGGAAGACGCACTTCTTTGATAAGGAATGTTTCTGGATTCGGCCACACCAATAAGCATGTTTAGCAGGTTATTCTGCACGGCCGGACCATAAGTTAGCACCGGACCATTGCCACATTTTTGATCGCCCTGATATTTCTTCTCATACATGGGCGACTGTGTATCATGACAAACATCGGTACAAATGGCTACATGGGGCTTGATTCGTGCGGCAATCATTTCGGCTCCTCTTAAACCAATTTCCTCTTGCACGGCATTTACTATATACAAACCAAACGGAAGTTTATTGCCTTGCTCCTTTAACTTTCTAGCCACCTGGGCAATCATATAGCCTCCAATTCGGTTGTCGAGCGCTCGGCCACACCAGTATTTTCCATTGAGTTTAAACAGCTCATCATCGAAAGTAGCTACTGTGCCCACATGAATGCCCATATCGAGTACTTCTTGTTTCGAGGAAGCACCCACATCGATGAAAATATTCTTAAGTGTGGGGGCATTTTCATTCTCTTTTTCGCGCACGTGTATAGCTGGCCAGCCAAAAACGCCCTTCACTACTCCCTTTTCCGTATGAAGGTTTACACGCTTGGAAGGAGCAATTTGATGGTCGCTGCCACCATTGCGAATCACATAGATATAGCCATCGTCCGAAATGTAATTGACAAACCAACTAATCTCATCGGCATGAGCTTCTATAACCACCTTGTATTCAGCTTCGGGGTTAATTACTCCCACCGCTGTACCGTAGTTGTCTGTAAAGTAAGTATCTGTGTATGGCTTAATGTAGTCGAGCCAAATTTGCTGGCCACTGGTCTCAAAACCGGTGGGCGAAGCATTGTTCAAGTACTTTATTAGAAATTCTTCTCTATTCATCTCCTTCTCTGTTCTGTTCTTTTAAGTTAAAGCGGAATGTTGCCATGCTTCTTTTTAGGCAGTGTATCCACTTTATTTTCGAGCATTTTAAAGGCTTTTATCAGTTTAGCTCTGGTTTGCTCCGGAACAATAACCTCATCGATAAAGCCTCTGCGAGCTGCTCCGTAAGGGTTGGCAAATTTAGCGGTATACTCATCTACCTTTTCTTGCAGCTTTGCCTCCGGGTCTTCAGCTTCAGCTATCTCCTTCTTAAAGATGATTTCTGCAGCTCCCTTGGCTCCCATTACCGCAATCTCGGCCATTGGCCAAGCATAGTTCATGTCGGCACCAATGTGTTTGGAGTTCATTACATCATAGGCTCCGCCATACGCTTTTCGGGTAATTACAGTAATTCTAGGCACGGTAGCTTCTGCAAAAGCATAAAGTAGTTTAGCTCCATTGGTAATAATGCCGTTCCATTCCTGATCGGTTCCGGGTAAAAATCCGGGCACATCTTCCAGCACAAGCAGGGGAATGTTAAAACAGTCACAAAAACGCACAAACCGAGCTCCTTTGGTAGAAGAAGCAATATCGAGTACTCCGGCCAAAGCAGCAGGCTGGTTACCCACTATACCAATACTTCTTCCTCCCAAACGGGCAAAACCCACAATTATGTTTTCGGCATAGTTCTTATGTACTTCGAAGAAAGAGTCTTCATCAACCAATTGCTCAATCACCTCGTGCATGTCGTATGGCTGATTGGGATTGTCCGGAATGACATTGTTCAACCCTTTGCGCACCTCATTTTCAGGCAAGTACTCATAAACGGGGGCATCTTCTTCACAGTTTTGAGGAATATATGAAAGCAATCGCTTGATATCATTAATGCACTGTACCTCGTTGGCCGATGCAAAATGAGTAACTCCACTTTTGGAGCTGTGGGTACTGGCTCCACCAAGCTCTTCGGCCGTCACATCTTCCTGAGTAACCGTTTTTACCACATTGGGGCCCGTAACAAACATATATGAGGTGTTTTCTACCATGAATATGAAATCGGTAATGGCCGGAGAATACACCGCCCCACCGGCACATGGCCCCATAATGGCGGATATCTGAGGTATTAGTCCTGAAGCCCGTGTGTTGCGGTAGAAAATATCGGCATAGCCACCCAACGAAACTACTCCTTCCTGAATTCGTGCCCCACCACTATCATTCAGCCCAATAATTGGAGCTCCATTCTTCATGGCCAAATCCATAATCTTACAGATCTTCTCAGCATGTGTTTCGGATAGTGAGCCTCCAAAAACGGTGAAATCCTGAGAATAAACGTATACCAGTCGGCCATTTACAGTACCGTAGCCTGTTACTACACCATCGCCCAAAAACTTTTGCTTATCCAGGCCAAAATCGGTTGCCCTGTGTTCTACAAACTTGCCGATTTCCTCAAATGAACCTTCGTCTAAAAGGAGGGCAATTCGCTCTCTGGCGGTTAGTTTCTTTCTGGCATGTTGAGCCTCAATTCTTTTCTTTCCTCCGCCCAAAAGAGCCTTGGCATTCTTCTCTTCTAGCAAAGCATATTTCTCTGCTTTTGTCAAAACTTTGAGCGGTGCTTTTTCTGCTTTCTTATCTGCCATAGGTAGTTCTGTAATTTGGTAGCCAAAGATAGAGACATACATGGAATTATGAATTTTGAGAAAGGTATTTGTCCATAGTGGCTCTCTATTTTTAGTGAATAAATCCTATATTCGGCCAACTTTTCGCGGAGTAGGGTATGAGGAAAGCTGTCATAGATTTAGGAACCAATACCTTCCATTTGTTCATTGTAGAACTTGAGGCAGGAGTGCTCAAAACACTCTACAAGGAGAAAATTGCCGTAAAAATTGGTAAAAATGGCATTAGCAAAGGCCTCATTGCAAAAGATGCCATGAAGAGAGCCGTTCATACGTTGGAGGTTTTCAAAACAGTACTCAACCAGTTTGAGGTAACCGATGTAATAGGGGTGGCTACCAGCGCCATTCGAAATGCGCGTAATGGTCAAGAACTCTTAGACAGGATCTACGAATCTACTCAAATCGAAATCCAGATTATTGATGGCGATAAAGAAGCGGAACTGATCTTTGAAGGGGTGAGAGCTGCCGGAGCCGTGGGCAAGAATTATGAACTAGTGATGGACATTGGCGGTGGCAGTGTGGAGTTTATTATTGGCAACGAAGATAAGATACTCTGGAAAAGGAGTTTTGAAATTGGAGCACAACGCTTGCTCGATAAGTTTCATAAAAAAGACCCTATGCCCCCTAAGGCTGTTACCGAGATGTTTGCCTGGCTGGATTCCGAGCTCTCAGATCTGAAGAAGGCTATTGCTGAATATCGGCCTACCGGCCTGATTGGCTGTTCGGGTACCTTTGATACACTCACCGAAATTTACTTTAAGGAAAGTAATCAGGATCGTCCGGTACACCCTACGGTATTTAAGCTACCCATAAAGGCTTATAGGGATACGCATAGGGAGCTTCTAATCAAAGACAAGGCGGCTCGCCTGGCCATTCCGGGTATGGTTTCTATGCGTGTAGACATGATCGTTGTAGCCAGCTGCCTTATTTCTTTTGTTTCTGATCTTATTCCTACTGACCACATTACGGCCTGTACATATGCTCTTAAGGAAGGGGTACTGTACTCCATGGAACATAAACCTATTGCGGAAAAGCAATAATTAACGCAACATGAATCACTACTCGTACGACCAACTCCACACGTTTTCCAAGAAAATATTTCTGGCTATGGGCTGTTCGGAGTCACACGCCACCACGGCTGCCGACACTCTTCTTTCGGCCGATATGCGAGGCGTAGATTCTCATGGCGTGGCTCGGCTTAGCGGTTATGTACGACTATGGGAGAAGAAACGTATTAACGCAAAGCCCAACATTCGAGTGGTTCATGAAAGCCCCAGCACTGCGGTGGTCGATGGCGATGGCGGTCTCGGGTTGGTGGTAGCTCCGTTTGCTATGCAGGTGGCTATTGAAAAAGCTGAAAAGGCCGGAACCGGCTGGGTGGCTGTGAGAAACTCCAACCATTATGGCATTGCGGGTTACCATGCCATGCAGGCTCTAGCCCATGATATGATAGGCATGTCTATGACCAATGCCAGCCCGCTGGTAGCTCCTACTTTTTCTAAGGAAAGACTACTGGGCACTAACCCCATAGCAGTGGCCATTCCGGCCGATGAGGAGCCTCCTTTTGTAGGTGACTTTGCCACCACTACTGCCGCCAATGGCAAGCTGGAAATTCTGCAACGCAAGGGAGAACCCGCTCCCAACGGATGGATTCAGGACAAGGAGGGAAACACCACTACCAATGCCTATGGGGTAAAGGAAGGCGGAGCCTTGCGCCCTCTTGGAGGAGACAGACAGAACGGAAGCCATAAGGGTTATATTCTGGGTTCCATTGTCGATATTTTTTCCGCTGTACTCTCGGGGGCCAACTACGGCCCATGGGCTCCACCATTTGTAAGTTTCATAGACCCGGTGTCAGACCCGGTGGGCGAAGGGTTAGGCCATTTTTTTGGCGCCATGCGAATAGATGCTTTCAGGCCTGCTAGTGAGTTTAAGCAACATATGGATCAATGGATCAGACGGTTCAGAGGCTCTGCCCCCATAGAATCGAATCAGCAGGTACTTATACCCGGAGACCCTGAGAGAGCTTTTGAAAAAGAAAGAAGCGAAAAAGGCATTCCTCTTCTGGAGCCTGTAGAAAAAGATTTGAGAGCTCTGGGAATGAGATTCGAGGTAGAATTTTAGCCAACCTTATATGGAGCCTTGGAACCAATGAATGAATCGGAAGAAGGTATCTGTTGCCCGAAACCCTGTTTAGATATATCTCACTACAATTTAAGAAAGAGAAACCTCCTTAGCCCCTGGCTTAAAAAGTAACACCAAATCGAAAAACCCACGCACTACCATAGGGTGACCGAATGGAATCGTAAGCCAAATTATAGAGCACTGTAATATTTACTCCTCCTCTGGCAAAAATGGGTTGAAAAGTTCCGCCCCCAATAAACACCCCCGGCACCCATTCTCTGGTGGTGCGGTTAGAGCCATCGTTAAGAGGCACCTCCGTATTGAGGGTTTCTACCTCACCATGAGCAAAGTAATTTTCAATAACCGTGTGTCTGAGGAATGCCCTTCCTCCATACACACTATTCGAAACTCTGAACCGATCATTGCCGGGCAGAATAATAAACTCTCTGGAAACATAGAGATAAGTAGCTCCTACCCCCACCGAAAAATCAGTATTAACCATATAGCCAACAAGTGGAGAGATATCTACAAACGATGACCCTCCGCCAAAACCAAGGTTAGCTGAAAAGTTACCACCAAAGAATAACCGATCTTTGAATTGAAGCGAGTCGGCTTCTTCCTCCTCAAAGTAAACCTGCCCCAGAAGGCTGCTCGAGAGGCTTAGCAATACGATGGAATAAAACAGTTTTTTCATATACTAAAAAAGTCCTCGGCTGAGGACTTCGTTTAATCTTCTGTTACTATAACGTAGAGGTCTTCACTCTGTTTCCGCATCATGTATTTTTCGCGGGCAAATTTTTCGAGCAGCTCTTTGTTTGTGCTCAGCTCCTCCCTGTCTTTGAGTACTTCTTGCTTTTTCTGCAGGTAGTATTCTTTTTCAGCCTTCAGTTCATTTAGCCTGCTGGCCATTCTAAACTGGGATAATACATCGTTCGAATCGATGAAAATCATCCAAAAAACGAAGAACAGACCGAAAAGTACGTAGTAGTTCTTCAAAAATTTCGGAATTCTGGTGAAAGGATTCATAGGTTAAAGATACGGAAGTTTTGAGTTGAAAGTCAATGGGTTTTGAAATCCTGCAGCCCAGATAGCCTCAGGGCTGCCAACTTGCTATTTCTGGGCAAGCTATGGAGATTAGAACAATTTGCTTCGATTCAAAAGTCCAATCCTCCTAACCTCCTTCTCCACGGAGGAATGTGCATGCAAACACCCTTGGGGCAAAGTTAGCGGAAACAGCATCTGCCAGAAAATTGCTCACAAGAGGAGGACATAAAAAAAGCACCTCAAATGAGATGCTCTATTTATATCTAAAGTCTATGTACCAGATACTCTGTACCCAGGTACTAATAAGCCTTTCTAAAACCCTTACCAGGGAATTTACCCACTTCGCCCAGCTCTTCCTCAATTCGAATCAACTGGTTGTATTTTGCCATTCTATCCGAACGAGAGGCCGAACCGGTTTTGATCTGCCCTGTGTTCAGTGCCACGGCCAAATCGGCAATGGTATTGTCTTCAGTTTCTCCAGAACGGTGAGACATAACGGCCGTATAGCCATTTGTTTTGGCAAGGTTCACAGCTGCTATGGTTTCGGTGAGCGTACCTATCTGATTAACTTTAATGAGTATTGAATTTGCTATTCCGTTATCAATACCCTTTTGAAGACGGCTCACATTGGTCACAAACAGATCGTCACCCACCAACTGTACTTTATCGCCTATCTTC
Organism: Roseivirga sp. UBA838; assembly: GCF_002296035.1. Classification (NCBI taxonomy): domain Bacteria; kingdom Pseudomonadati; phylum Bacteroidota; class Cytophagia; order Cytophagales; family Roseivirgaceae; genus Roseivirga; species Roseivirga sp. UBA838. The sequence continues at coordinate 22,070 of NZ_DBHC01000051.1, read as the reverse complement.
TCGGTAAGTGCCTTCCAGCCCTCCCAATCGTCTTCGAACATGCCGTCTTCTATAGAAACAATAGGATATTTGGCGCAAAGACTTGCCAAATAGTCGGCCATTTCTACGGGGCTTAGCTTTTTACCTGTAGAGTCTTTGAAGTAATATACCTTTTCATCTTCAAGATAAAACTCCGATGAGGCCACATCCAAGGCATATACAATATCTTCACCCACTTTGTAGCCTGCATTTTCAACCGCCTGAGAAATTACCTCAAGAGCCTCATCGTCAGACCCAAGGTTAGGAGCAAAACCTCCTTCATCGCCTACGTTGGTAGCAAGTCCCTTGTCAGAAAGTACTTTTTTAAGGTGATGGAACACCTCGGCCCCCATACGAATAGCTTCTGAGAAGTTAGCAGCTCCTACAGGCATAATCATAAACTCCTGAAAGTCTATGGAGTTATCGGCATGCGAACCTCCATTAATGATGTTCATCATAGGCACGGGAAGCGTGTTGGCACTTACCCCTCCTACGTATCTGTAAAGTGGAAGACCAAGCTCTGCTGCTGCTGCTTTGGCTACGGCTAGTGAAACACCTAAAATAGCATTCGCGCCCAAGTTACCTTTGTTTGGAGTACCATCGGCTTCCAACATAATCTTATCGATCAGGTTTTGTTCGAATACCGAAAAGCCAATGATTTCTGCAGCCAGTACGTCATTTACATTCTGTACAGCTTTGGTCACCCCTTTGCCCAAATATTTTGATTTATCGCCATCTCTTAACTCCACGGCTTCGTGGGCTCCGGTAGAAGCTCCTGAAGGAACTGCCGCGCGACCCATGACACCATTTTCGGTCACTACATCGACCTCAATGGTTGGGTTACCTCTTGAGTCTAAAATTTGTCTGGCGTGTACGCTTTCTATTAAGCTCATATTGATTCCTTGTTATGATTTGAATAGGTTGATAAATTGATCGAACAAATAACGTGAATCGTGAGGGCCCGGAGAAGACTCTGGGTGATATTGTACGGAAAACGTTTTCTTACCCTTAACCTGAATACCAGCGCAGGTATTGTCATTGAGGTTAATGTGTGTAAGCTCGAGTATACCTGACTTCTCGACCTCTTCTCGACTCACGGCAAAACCATGGTTCTGAGAGGTCACTTCGCTCTTGCCCGACACAAGGTTCTTTACCGGATGGTTAAGCCCTCTGTGACCATTGTGCATTTTAAAAGTGGACACTCCGCACGCCAAAGAGATGATCTGATGCCCCAGGCATATACCGAAAAGTGGCTTGTCGGCAGCCATAATTTTCTTTGCGGTTTCAATGGCATAATCCATTGCCGAAGGATCGCCAGGACCATTGGACAGGAAGTATCCATGAGGATTCCACTGCTCCATTTCCTGAAAACTTGTTTTGGCGGGGAACACTTTCAGATAAGTACCTCTACTGGCCAGGTGCTTGAGTATGCTGGTTTTAACCCCAAGGTCTAGCACGGCCACACGGTAAGGCGCAGACTCTTCACCGACAAAGTAAGGTTCTTTGGTAGATACAAAAGAGGAAAGCTCAAGACCTTCCATATTGGGTACCTCAGCCAGTTTAGCGGCCAATTCTTCGTCAGAAAGATCTTCTGAAGATATGATGGCATTCATGGCTCCTTTACTTCGTATGTGCCTTACCAGCAAACGAGTATCCAGCTCAGAAATACCTACAATGTTGTTTTTGTCGAGGTAGTTCTGCAACGAGTCGGTACCGGTAGGGCGGCTAAAATCCTGAGAGAAGGTATTTACTACCAATCCTCTGATCTTCGGACTGTCAGACTCTTGTTCGCTGTCTTCCACACCGTAATTGCCTATATGAGAGGTAGTGTTCACTACAATCTGGCCGTAATAGGAAGGGTCTGTGTAGATCTCCTGATACCCGGTCATTCCGGTGTTGAAGCAGATTTCTCCGCCTGCTGTTCCAATTTTACCTATGGCTACACCTTCGAAACGAGAACCGTCTGCCAGGAGTAAAACCGCTTTTTTTTGTGATTGATCGAATGAATTTTGAGACATATCTTGATTGGCTTGCGTTTGACGCATCGTGCAAAAATAATGTGTATTTGTTAGGGAGCAAAACCTAATAAAAAAGGGATTGAACTTTCGTCCAATCCCTTTTCAATATCTGGTAATTTATACAATTACTCTTCGCTTTTCTTTTCCTCATCAGCAGCAGGAGCTTCCGGTTCGGCAGCAGCTTCGGCCTTAGGCTCTGCAGGTGCTTCTTCTTTCTTCTCCTCCTTAGCGGCTTTCTTTTCGGCTTTGGCTTCGGTAGCTGTTGCTTCCTTGGCTTCGCCCGATTTTTTACCGCCTCTTCTGCTTCTTCGGGTAGTTTTCTTTTCTTCCTTGGTTTCACCAAGCAATAGCTCGTTGAAGTCAACCAACTCTATGATACACATATCCGCATTATCACCCAGACGGTTGCCTGTTTTGATAATTCTTGTGTAACCACCTGGTCTGGTTGCTACTTTTTCGGCTACTTCATTGAACAACGTGGTAACAGACTCTTTGTCCTGAAGGTAAGAGAACACCATTCTTCTTGAGTGAGTGGTATCGTTCTTAGCTCTGGTGATCAAAGGCTCCACATATTTTCTCAAAGCTTTAGCCTTGGCTACTGTGGTTGTGATTCTCTTGTGAAGAATCAAAGAAGAAGCCATGTTAGACAGCATTGCTTTTCTGTGAGCCGCTGTTCTACCTAAATGATTAAATTTCTTCCCGTGTCTCATCTGTTATTCCTCGTCCAATTTATATTTCGACAAATCCATACCGAAGGTCAAGTTCTTCTCAGCAACTAGTTGCTCTAGCTCTGCCAAAGATTTCTTACCAAAGTTTCTGAACTTCATCATATCAGAAATCTCTAATCTTACCAAATCTCCCAAAGTGCGTACATCGGCTGCTTTCAAGCAGTTGTATGCTCTTACTGAAAGGTCGAGATCGTTCAGAGAAGTCTTCAATAGCTTGCGCATATGAAGCATTTCTTCATCTACCTGCTCAGGCTCATCCAATGCACCAGTTTCCAGAATCATATTCTGATCTGAGAACAGCATGAAGTGCTGAATAAGTATGTGAGCGGCACCCTTCAATGCATTCTCAGGGTGGATAGAACCATCGGTTTTAATATCCAAGATGAGCATTTCGTAGTCAGTCTTCTGCTCTACCCTGGTGTTTTCAACGCTATACTTTACGTTTTTGATTGGCGTAAAAATGGCATCGATTGGGATATAACCGAATACTTGCTCGCTTGGCTTATTTTCTTCGGCAGGGAGGTATCCTCTGCCTTTTTCAATGGTTAGTTCAATTTCGAACTTCACTGATGGATCAAAGTGACAAACCACATCTTCGGGGTTAAGGATTTCGAACGCACTGGTGAATTTTCCAATATCACCCGCATTGAATTTATCCTGCCCTTCGATAACCACATTGATCTTGTTATCTACAGTGTCTGAGATTTTCTTAAACCTTACTTTCTTGAGGTTCAAAATAATTTCAGAAACATCTTCTACAACACCTTCAATGGTAGAGAACTCGTGCAATACACCAGGAATTTTAATTCCTGTGATGGCATAGCCCTCCAGAGAAGAAAGCAATATTCTTCTCAGTGCATTACCAATAGTAACCCCGTAGCCTTTTTCAAGGGGTTTGAAGATAAACTGACCGTGAAAATCGTCAGCCTTTTCCATCACCACTTTCTCCGGGATTTGAAATGCAAGTATTGACATATATGTAATGTTTTAATGTTCTAAAATAGATTACTTAGAGTAAAGCTCGACAATTAGCTGCTCTTTAATGTTCTCAGGAATATCTTCTCTTGTAGGAACATTAATCATTTTACCAGCCAATTCCGACTTATTGAACTCTAACCATGGGTATCTCTGAGCAGTGTTAGCTGCTACGCTATCAGAGATAAGCTCCAATGACTTAGACTTCTCTCTAACTGCAACTACATCGCCAGGCAATACATGGTATGAAGGAATGTTCACAATCTCACCGTTTACGGTAATGTGTTTGTGAGACACCAACTGTCTTGCAGCCCTTCTTGTAGGTGCAATTCCTAATCTGAACACCAGGTTATCCAATCTTGCTTCCAACAATTGAAGTAAGATTTCACCGGTAACTCCAGATTTTCTTGAAGCTTTGTCGAACAAGTTAGCAAACTGCTTTTCAAGCACCCCGTAAGTATACTTGGCTTTTTGCTTCTCCATTAACTGGATAGCGTATTCAGACTGCTTTCTTCTTCTACCACGACCGTGCTGGCCGGGAGGATAAGCTTTCTTTTGTAATGCTTTGCTATGACCGAAAATAGGATCGTTAAACCTTCTCGCGATTTTAGCCTTTGGTCCTTTATATCTTGCCATTACTTCTTAAATTCTTAATTAAACTCTTCTTCTTTTAGGTGGACGGCATCCGTTGTGCGGAAGCGGAGTAACGTCTCTAATAACAGTTACTTCAATTCCAACATTCTGGATAGTTCTGATTGCAGATTCACGACCTGCACCAGGACCTTTCACAAAAACCTCAACTTTTCTTAAACCAAGGTCGTACGCAGCCTGCGCACAGTTTTGAGCGGCCATCTGAGCAGCATAAGGAGTGTTCTTTTTAGAACCCTTAAAGCCCATTTTTCCGGCAGAAGCCCAAGAAATAACCTGTCCTTGCTGATTGGTCAAAGAGATGATGATGTTGTTGAAAGACGCCTTGATGTGCGCCTGCCCAAGAGCATCAACCTGCACTACTCTTTTCTTAGCTTTATCTTTTCTTTTTTGAGCCATCTTCAAATATCTTTTTCGGCATTAAAAACTTACCTATTACTTAGTTGCCTTTTTCTTGTTAGCAACCGTCTTTCTCTTTCCTTTTCTGGTTCTGGCGTTGTTTTTGGTATGCTGACCACGAACAGGAAGTCCTTTTCTGTGTCTCAAACCTCTGTAACAGCCAATGTCCATCAATCGCTTGATGTTCATTTGAACCTCTGACTTAAGAACACCTTCTATTTTGAACTCTTCACTGATGATGGTTCTGATGTCTTTCTGTTGGTCATCGTCCAGGTCGCCAATTTTAGTATTTACATCAATACCTGCCTTTGCCAATATGTAGTTGGCTGAGCTACGACCAATACCGAAAATATAGGTTAAACCAATTTCGGCTCTCTTGTGATCTGGAATATCTACTCCTGCAATCCTTGCCATAATTACCCTTGTCTTTGTTTGAATCTAGGATTCTTCTTGTTAATCACGTACAACTTTCCGTTTCTGCGGATTATCTTACAATCGGCACTACGCTTCTTGATAGACGCTTTTACTTTCATGTTTCGTTATTTATACCTGTAAGTAATTCTTCCTTTTGTTAAATCATAAGGCGACATCTCCAGTTTTACTCTGTCGCCCGGTAAAATCTTAATGTAGTGCATTCTCATTTTTCCTGAGATGTGAGCCAACACCACATGTCCATTTTCCAGCTCAACACGAAACGTAGCGTTCGGCAGTGCCTCTACGATCGTTCCGTCTTGCTCAATAGATCCTTGTTTAGCCATGTTAAAACTTTACTACTTCTTCTATATATTGATGACTTGTCAATATTTCAGTACGATCTTTGAAGATGGCCACGGTATGTTCAAAATGGGCTGATGGCTTACGATCTCTTGTTCTGATTGTCCATCCATCGCTCTCTTGCACAATTTGTCGAGCCCCCAAGTTTACCATTGGTTCAATGGCAATAACCAAACCTTCGTTTAGTTTTGGTCCTCTACCGCGCTTACCATAATTGGGCACCTCAGGCCCTTCATGTAAGCTTCTGCCTAAGCCATGTCCTACCAACTCGCGAACCACAGAGTAACCTCTGTCTTCTACATACTTCTGGATGGCATAGGCTAAGTCTCCTATACGGTTACCAAACCTGGCTTCTTCAATACCTACATACAACGACTCTTTCGTTGCCTTTAGAAGTGATAAAGTCTCTGGGGAAATGTCTCCTACGGGGTAAGTATAAGCGGAATCGCTATGAAAACCTTGGTAGAAGACTCCACAATCTACAGAGATTATATCACCGTCTTTCAATTCATACTCGCTCGGAAACCCATGAACAACCACTTCGTTCACGGATATACAAAGCGTGGCGGGGAAACCATTGTAACCTTTAAAGGAACCTGTTGCCCCATGATCTGCGATAAACTCTTCTGCAACTTTATCGAGATCTTTGGTTTTTACGCCCGGCTTTATAAGCTTGGCTATTTCTCCGTGAGCTCTGGCAAGTATGTCTGCACTCTCACGTATTTTTTGAATTTCTTCTTCGGTCTTGTAAAAGATCATATTTACGCCACCGCTACATTCTGAGATCTTCCTCTCATCTTGCCCGACTTCATCATGCCTTCATAATGTCTCATGAGCAGGTAGCTCTCAATCTGCTGTAGCGTATCGAGTATTACACCTACCATAATGAGCAATGAGGTTCCACCATAGAACTGGGCGAATGCATCGCCAACTCCTGCATTACGGGCAAACACAGGAAGCACCGCAATAATGGCTAAGAACACAGAGCCAGGAAGGGTAATTTTATCTAATACTCCACCTATAAATTCGGAGGTTGGTTTGCCCGGTTTAATACCAGGAATAAAGCCTCCGTTTCTCTTCAAATCGTCAGCCATGCTAGACGGGTTCACGGTAATGGCCGTGTAGAAGAAAGTGAAGGCAATGATTAAAATGGCAAACACCACATTGTACTGCCAACCGTAAATATTCGAGAACATGGTGGTCATTCGAGCGGCAAAGTCATTATTCTCTGCCCATATCTGACCTATTAGTGTAGGAAGAATCATTAGTGCCTGAGCAAAAATGATTGGCATAACACCTGCCGCATTAACTTTCAGAGGAATGAACTGACGCTGACCGCCATATACCTTGCCTCCTACTACTTGCTTGGCGTATTGTACCGGAATTCTACGCGTGGCTTGTACCAATGCTACCGTTACAATTACTACTCCGAACAACACTAATATTTCTACTACTGTAAAGATTGCTCTGCTCAAACCATTGGTTACAAAGAACTCATTGATGGCCGCTGCAGGCAAGCTTGAGATAATTCCGATCATGATAAGCATTGAAATTCCGTTTCCAATTCCCTTATCAGTGATCTTCTCACCTAACCACATACAGAACATCGTTCCTGAAGTGAGTAGAATCATGGCCGTAATCATAAAGAAAGTAGGATCTACACCGGGGGCCAACGCGTTTTCGTTGAGTATGGTCACCTTAATGTATCCCACACTTTGAGCAAGAGTAACCAGTATGGTTAGTACCCGCGTAATTTGTGTGAGCTTCTTTCTTCCTGATTCTCCCTCCTTTTGCATTTTCTGGAAGCTAGGCACGGCCACAGTCATCAGCTGAATCACAATAGATGCTGAGATGTAAGGCATAATACCTAATCCAAAAATGGAAGCTCTGCTAAAAGAACCTCCTAACAATGCGTTGAGGATACCAAAAATACCACCATCAGCATCGGTCAATAAGTTGGGATCTACACCAGGTAGTACAACAAAAGACCCTAGTCTGAAAATGACGAGGAATCCTAGCGTGGCTAGGATTCTATTTCTTAGTTCCTCAATGGAAAAAATATTCTTTATGGTGGTGATGAATTTCTTCATTGAATTAAAGCTTTGTAACAGTACCTCCTACTTTCTCAATAGCTGCCTCAGCAGTAGCAGAGAATTTATGTGCTGTCACTTCTACTTTTGACTTAAGCTCTCCTCTGCCCAACACCTTGATGAGGTCATTCTTAGCAGCCAAGCCATGAGAGGCTAGTACTTCCAGATTGATCACTGACTCACCAGACTGGTCTACCAACTGCTGAATAGTATCAAGGTTGATGGCTTTATACTCTGTTCTGTTAGGGCTATTGAAACCGAACTTAGGCACTCTTCTCTGAAGAGGCATCTGACCACCTTCAAAACCGGCCTTTCTTGAATAACCTGATCTTGATTTGGCACCTTTGTGTCCTCTTGTAGAGGTTCCACCTCTACCGGATCCCTGGCCTCTACCTACCCTTTTATTTGATTTTGTAGAACCTTCTGCAGGTTTTAATGTATTCAGTTTCATCTTATGCTTCCTTTACAGATACAAGGTGATTTACTTTATCGATCATACCGGCAATTTGAGGAGTAAGTTCTACCTCAACTGAACGGTTGATTTTACCTAAACCGAGTGCCTGAATAGTTCTTTTTTGTTTTTCAGGTCTGTCGATGGTACTTCTTGTTTGCGTAATAATAACCTTCGCCATAGTAAATTACCCGTTAAAAACTTTCTCTAATTCTACACCTCTTTGTTCAGCAACAGTATAAGGATCTCTCATTTTTAGCAACGCATCGAAGGTTGCTTTTACCACGTTGTGTGGGTTGGAAGAGCCCTTGGACTTGGCCAATACGTTGTGAATACCTGCTGATTCGAATACGGCACGCATAGCACCACCCGCAATCACACCAGTACCTTCAGAAGCCGGCTTCACTAATACAAAACCTCCTCCAAACTTACCAAGTGCCTCGTGCGGTACTGTACCTTTCAGTACGGGTACTTCTACCAAATTCTTCTTAGCGTCATCTATACCTTTGGTGATAGCGTCTGTTACTTCATTGGCTTTTCCCAATCCGTAACCTACAACACCGTTTCCGTCACCTACCACAACAATTGCAGAGAAACTGAACCTTCTACCACCTTTTACTACTTTGGCTACACGCTTAATGGCAACAACTTTTTCTTTCAAGTCGATGTCACTAGCTTTAACTCTGTTCATTTTTTGTGTCATCTCTTTTTAAAATTTAAGACCACCTTCTCTTGCACCATCGGCCAAAGCCTTCACTTTACCGTGGTAGACATATCCGTTTCTATCAAAAACCACTGAACTGATGCCGTTGGCTGTGGCCTTTTCGGCCAATTTTTTACCAACTTCTCTGGCCACTTCTACAGTGGTATTTTCTTTTGCTCCAAGCTCTGCTGAAGAAGCAGACACTAAGGTGTGTCCTTGCTCATCGTCTATAATCTGAGCATATATTTTTGTATTACTCTTGAATACAGAAACTCTAGGCCTAGCTGCCGTTCCGGAAATCTTCTTTCTGATTCCTCTTTTGATTCTAAGTCTACTCTTACTAATAGCCATGATACCCTTTATTTAGAAGCAGTTTTACCAGCCTTTCTTCTAATCTTCTCACCAACGAACTTGATACCTTTTCCTTTGTAAGGTTCAGTTTTTCTAAGCGATCTGATCTGAGCAGCTACTTGTCCAATTAATTCTTTATCTGTACTAGACAAAGTTACGATAGGGTTTTTACCCTTATCCATTTTAGCCTCGGCCTTAACTTCGTCTGGCACCTGCATATATATGTTATGCGAATATCCAAGGTTTAGCTCCAACACATTGTTAGCAACTGCAGCTTTGTAACCTACACCCACCAACTCGAGCTCTTTAGTATAACCCTGATTAACTCCCACAACCATGTTGTTTAGCAAAGCTCTGTACAAACCATGCAAAGACTTGTGTCTTTTTTGATCCGTAGGACGAACAATGCTCATAACACCATCTTCAACAGTTACTTTGAAATCAGGATCAATCTCCTGAGTCAACTCACCCTTTGGTCCTTTAACAGTAACCGCACCGGCAGCTACGTCTACAGATACGCCAGAAGGAAGAGTGATCGGTTTATTACCAATTCGTGACATCTATCTATATTCTAGTATACGTGACACAATATTTCCCCACCAATATGCTGAGTTCTGGCTTCCTTATCGGTCATAATACCTCTGGAAGTAGAAATGATAGCAATTCCAAGTCCGTTCAACACTCTTGGAAGCTCTTCAGCACCTGCATACTTTCTCAAACCTGGCTTACTGATTCTTTGAAGTTTCAGAATAGCCGGCTCTTTAGTACGTGAATTGTATTTCAAGGCAATTTTAATCTTACCCTGAACACCATCATCTTCGAACTTATAATTCAAGATGTAGCCTTTTTCATGAAGCACTTTAGTGATTTCCTTCTTCACCTTAGAGGCTGGAATCTCGATCACTCTGTGCTTTGCTTTTATCGCGTTTCTCAAACGCGTTAAATAATCTGCTATTGGATCAGTCATTTTTTAATGTTTTACGCTGTTTTTGAGCGTGTGCACCCTGGCGATATCACCCAGGCATGCCCTTTATAAAATGTTAAATACCTTCCGGCCGAAACCGGCCTGCAAAGGTATTGATATTTTCTTGTAATAAAAAGAAAGTTTACCAGCTTGCTTTTGTAACTCCAGGAATCTTACCTGCAGAAGCCATCTCTCTGAAGGTTACCCTTGAGATACCGAATTTTCTCATGTATCCTTTAGGTCTTCCTGTAAGCTTACAACGGTTGTGTAATCTTACCGGAGAGGCATTTCTTGGCAATTTGTCCAGACCTTCGTAGTCACCTTCTGCCTTAAGCTTAGCTCTTTTTTCAGCATAGCGGGCTACGAGTCTTTCTCTTTTTCTTTCTCTAGCTTTTACTGCTTCTCTAGCCATATTTGTCTTATTTTTTACCGGTAGCGAAAGGCATACCCAACGCCTTCAGCAACTCGAAACTTTCTTCGTCAGTATTTGCAGTGGTAACGAACGTAATGTCCATACCAGTAATTTTGTTCACCTTATCGATAGATATTTCAGGGAAGATGATTTGCTCTTTTACACCAAGGGTGTAGTTTCCTCTACCATCAAAGCCCTTATCTTTCACTCCTCTAAAGTCTCTCACTCGAGGAAGAGCAATGTTCACAAGTCTATCGATGAACTCATACATTTTATCACCTCTCAGGGTAACCATGGCACCAATTGGCATTCCCTCTCTCAACTTAAAGTTAGAGATAGAGTTTTTAGCAATGGTGGGTACCGCTTTTTGACCGGTGATGGTTGTGAGTTCTTCTACTCCAACATCTACAAGTTTCTTGTCGGCTACTGCAGCACCAATACCTTTGTTCACAACCACTTTTGTAACCTTAGGTACCTGCATAATGCTGGAGTACTGAAACTTCTCTTTCAATGCAGGAACAATTTCCTGATTGTATTTTTCTTTTAATCTCGGACTAGCCATTTTTAATTACCTCCCCAGATTTTTTAGCGTATCTAACTAGTTTTCCATTTTCATCCAGTTTTCTACCTACTCTGGTAGCTTCTCCAGAAGAAGGATCTACAACCATAAGGTTTGAGATATGGATGGGAGCCTCGGTTTTTTCTATACCACCATTTGGATTAGAAGCTGAAGGCTTAATGTGCTTGGAGACAATATTTACGCCTTCTACGATAGCTCTATTCTTATCGGGAAATACCTCAAGTACTTTACCGGTTTTGCTTTTGCTATTACCGGAAATAACTTTTACAGTATCGCCTTTTCTCACATGAAGCTTTTTCACTACAGTTTGATTCTTTTTCATGATTACAATACTTCAGGAGCCAATGAAACGATCTTCATGAATTGCTTTTCGCGCAATTCTCTAGCTACCGGGCCGAACATACGAGTACCTCTTGGCTCATCGTTGTTGTTCAACAATACGGCAGCATTATCTTCGAAACGAATGTAAGATCCGTCTTTTCTTCTCACTTCTTTCTTGGTCCTAACGATAACCGCTTTAGACACTGTACCTTTTTTAAGGCTGCTAGAAGAGTGAGCAGATTTCACAGAGACCACAATCTTATCACCTACTGTGGCGTACTTTTTCTTAGTACCGCCAAGTACACGAATACAGAGTACTTCTTTAGCACCACTGTTATCGGCTACGTTTAGTCTTGATTCTTGTCTAATCATGATTACTTGGCTCTTTCAATAATTTCAACTAGTCTCCAACGCTTTCTTTTGCTCAGCGGACGAGTCTCCATAATACGAACAGTGTCACCTATTCCGCATTCGTTCTTTTCGTCATGAGCCGCAAATTTGGTAGTTTTCTTCACAAACTTACCATAGATCGGGTGCTTCTCTTTTCTCTGAACTGCAACAGTAATGGTCTTTTCCATTTTATTGCTAGTTACCACACCGATTCTTTCTTTTCTAAGATTTCTGGTCTCCATGCTCCTAATTAATTAGCAAGTTCCTTAGCCCTTAACTCTGTTTTTAACCTGGCGAGCAGACGTCTTGAATGTCTGATCTTCATCGGGTTTTCAATTGGAGAGATAGCGTGTGCAAAGTGTAATTTTTGCAAGTTGCTAGACTCTGTATTTATTTTCTCCTTCAGCTCTTCTACAGAGAGTGCTTTGATTTCTGAATTTTTCATAATTATCCCACGTAATCTCTACGTACAACAAACTTTGTAGAAAGAGGCAACTTCTGAGCAGCAAGTCTCAAAGCTTCTTTCGCCAAATTTATATCAACACCGGCTGCTTCGAAAAGCACTGTACCCGGCTTAACAACGGCCACCCAGTATTCTGGAGCACCTTTACCTTTACCCATACGTACCTCTGCAGGTTTGCTGGTAATTGGCTTATCAGGGAAAATTCTGATCCAAACCTGACCTTCTCTTTTCATTGCTCTTGTCATAGCAATACGAGCGGCCTCAATCTGACGGCTTGTAATCCAACCGGGTTCAAGCGATTTGATACCGAATGTTCCGAAAGACAATGTATGTCCACGTCCGGCCACGCCTTTAACGCGGCCTTTCTGCATTTTTCTAAACTTGGTTCTTTTTGGCTGTAACATCTTCTCTCCGTTTTACAGTTGGGTTACTTCTTTTTACCGCGGTTAGCTCTTCTACCGGCAGATCTTCTTTCACCGCCACCCATTTGGTTAGAGATGCCTACGTTTGGAGAAAGATCTCTCTTACCGTAAACTTCACCTTTAAAGATCCACACTTTGATACCGATTTTACCGTAAACAGTATCGGCTTCAGAGATGGCATAATCGATGTCGGCTCTAAGTGTATGCAAAGGAATTCTTCCTTCTTTGTACATCTCAGTACGTGCCATTTCAGCACCTCCGAGTCTACCAGAACACTTAATTTTAATTCCTTGAGCTCCTACTCTAATGGCCGAGGCAATGGCTTGCTTCATGGCTCTTCTGTAGGAAATTCTGGCCTGCAACTGTTGAGCTACAGACTCTCCTACCAATTTGGCATCGAGCTCAGGTCTTTTGATTTCGAAAATGTTGATCTGAACATCTTTTCCGGTAAGCTTTTTAAGCTCTTCCTTAATTCGATCAACTTCTTGCCCTCCTTTACCAATCACAACGCCTGGTCTGGCGGTATGAACGGTGATAGTGATTCTCTTGATGGTTCTTTCAATAACAACCTTTGAAATACCACCTTTAGGAATTCGGGCATCAATATATTTTCTGATTTCCTGATCTTCGACCAGTTTATCAGAGAAGTCTTTTCCACCGTACCAGCTAGAGTCCCAGCCACGAACAATTCCTAATCTGAAACCAACAGGGTTAACTTTCTGTCCCATCTGTTATTAATTATCAGTTTCGTTATTTACTACTTCCTCAGCGGTAACCTCGGTTGCGTTTTTAGCCGCAACAACAATAGTTACATGATTTGATCTTTTTCTAATTCTGTGCGCTCTACCCTGTGGTGCAGGTCTCAATCTTTTGAGGATTCTCCCACCGTCTACATGAATCTCTTTGATATACAGATCCGCATCTTCGAGTCTGGCATCCTCGTTTTTCGATTGCCAGTTAGAGATTGCTGAAAGCAACAACTTTTCAAGTCTGGCAGCACCTTCTTTAGGCTCGTACTTTAATATGTTCAATGCCTTGTTCACACGCTCGCCTCTGATCAGGTCTGCGACCATTCTCATCTTACGAGGAGAAGTAGGAACATTATTTAGTTTTGCAACTGCTTCCATTATCTCTTCTTGTCTTTTTTAGCAATGTGACCTCTAAAGTTTCTGGTAGGTGCGAATTCACCGAATTTGTGGCCTACCATGTTTTCGGTTACAAATACCGGAATGAACTTATTTCCGTTATGAACCGCAAATGTATGACCAATGAAGTCAGGAGAAATCATAGACCTTCTGGACCAAGTCTTTATCACCGACTTTTTTCCAGATTCTTCCATGGCTTCAACTTTTTTAGCCAATCTAAAATCTATATATGGTCCTTTTTTTAATGAACGTGCCATGCTAGATTATTTCTTTTTACCGATGATCAATCTGTTTGAATACTTCTTAGGGGTTCTGGTTTTCTGACCCTTGGCATAAAGGCCATTTCTAGATCTTGGGTGACCTCCAGAGGCTCTACCTTCACCACCACCCATTGGGTGATCTACCGGGTTCATCACAACACCTCTTACTCTTGGTCTTCTACCCAACCATCTTTTTCTACCAGCTTTACCTAACCTCACGTTCATGTGCTCAGAGTTGCCTACAGCACCAATTGTGGCCATACATGAAGAAAGTATGTTTCTCATTTCACCTGAAGGCATTTTGAGAGTAGCGTATTTACCATCTCTTGCCACCAACTGAACATAAGACCCGGCACTTCTTGCCATTCCGGCACCTTTACCAGGCTTGAACTCTACATTGTGTACAATGGTACCCAGAGGAATTTTAGAAAGCGGCAGGGCGTTACCTACTTCGGGAGCTACTGACTCACCTGAGACAACCTGCTGTCCTACTTTCAATCCTTCAGGAGCGATGATGTATCTTTTCTCACCATCTGCATAGTAAAGCAATGCAATTCTAGCAGAGCGAGTAGGATCATACTCGATGCTTTTTACTGTTGCCGGAACATCAAACTTCTCTCTTTTGAAATCGATAATTCTGATTTTCTTTTTATGACCACCACCAATGTAGCGCATGGTCATTTTTCCGGTATTATTTCTACCTCCAGATTTCTTAAGAGTTGTAAGCAAAGACTTCTCGGGTGACGCTGTAGTCACATCTACAAAGTCTGGTGCTATACGGCCTCTTGTGCCTGGGGTCATTGGTCTTAATTTCTTTACACCCATTTTACTTCAATTAAATGCCGCTGTAAAAATCGATTACCTCTCCCTCAGCAACAGTTACAATTGCTTTCTTAAATGAACTAGCTCTACCAGCAATAATTCTGGATTTAGTGTAGCGTGATTTGTTTTTACCCTGATAGTTCATGGTATTCACAGACTCTACCGTTACACCGTACATATCTTCTACAGCCTTCTTGATCTCAACCTTGTTGGCATCTTTATCTACGATAAATCCGTAGGTGCCTTTTTCGTTAAGGGCCGATACTTTTTCTGTAACTAATGGCTTCTTTAAAACACTCATCTTTCGATTACTTTAGAAGGTTTTCAAGCTTTTCAATTGAACTCTCGCTAATCAAAAGGCTATCAGCATTCAACACATCGTAAGTGTTCAAAGAATCAGCCGTAGTGATTTTTGCATTCTGAAGATTTCTACCTGAAAGCACTACATTCTTGTTGCTCTCCGGAATCACCAAAAGCGTTTTCTTATCGGCTACAGAAAGGCCTTTCAACACTTTAATAAACTCCTTGGTTTTTGGAGCCTCAAAAGAGAGGTCTTCCAAAACAACCACATTGTTTTCTTTGGCCTTGTAAGCCAATGCTGACTTTCTGGCCAAAACCTTTAACTTCTTGTTTAACTTGAAACTATAGTCTCTAGGTTGAGGACCGAATACTCTACCCCCACCTCTAAACACAGGAGACTTAATGCTACCAGCTCTGGCAGTACCTGTTCCCTTTTGTCTCTTTATTTTTTTCGTAGAACCAGAGATCTCACCTCTTTCTTTAGATTTATGAGTACCCTGACGTTGATTAGCCAGGTATTGCTTCACATCCAGGTAGATCGCGTGATCGTTTGGCTCAATACCGAAGATATCATCTGAAAGACTAACTTTTCTTCCAGTGTCTTCTCCACTATTTTTTAATACTGCAATCTCCATTTTCTTATTTCTCTAGTACTACGATTGAATTCTTAGCTCCCGGCACAGAACCACTCACTACGATGAGGTTCTTTTCCGGCACTACTTTCATCACTTTAAGGTTAATTACCTTAACTCTATCATTACCCATTCTTCCTGCCATACGAGTACCTTTAAATACTCTTGCAGGATAAGAGGCACCACCAATAGAACCCGGAGCTCTTAATCTGTTGTGCTGACCGTGAGTTGCCTGACCAACACCACCGAAGCCGTGTCTTTTAACAACCCCCTGGAACCCTTTACCTTTTGAGGTTCCGATAGCATCAACAAAGTCACCTTCTTTGAACACATCTCCTACAGAGATGACATTACCCAAGGCAACCTGACCTTCGAATTCTTCACGGAAGTCTCGGAACTCAACCACCTCTTTCTTTGGTGTTGTATTGGCCTTTTGAAAGTGACCTTTCAAAGCCTTAGGAGTATTCTTCTCCTTACGCTCACCAAAAGCGAGTTGTACAGCCCTATATCCGTCTGTGTCTTCATTTTTTACTTGCGTTATAACGCAAGGACCAGCTTCTATAACCGTGCATGCGACATTTTGTCCATCGGCACCATAGATGCTAGTCATTCCGATTTTTTTTCCGATTATTCCAGACATCTTTTCATTCATTTTAAGCACTACATATGTAGCGCTTCCGAGAAACGGACTGCAAAGATAGGGATTAAATATTTTGTTACAAACAGTGGATATAGAATTTGAAATAATTATTTCTCATTCAATTCGTTAGCCCCAAATCGGCCCTATCAGTGCATAAAAAAGAGGCCATTCTTACAAGAACAGCCTCTTTCTATTTCTCTTTATTATCTAATTAAACCTTAATCTCAACGTCTACACCTGAAGGAAGCTCAAGTTTCATCAAAGCATCTACAGTTTTTGCACTAGATGAGTAGATATCTACCAATCTTTTATATGTGCAAAGCTGAAACTGCTCACGAGACTTCTTGTTCACGTGCGGTGATCTCAACACTGTAAATTTCTCCTTTACTGTTGGCAACGGAATGGGTCCGCTAACAATAGCTCCGGTAGTTTTCACAGCTCTAACGATCTTCTCAGATGACTTATCCACCAGGTTATGATCGTATGACTTTAGTTTGATTCTGATCTTCTGTGTCATTTCTTACAAATTTACAGGTTATTCACCTTTAGACTTTTTAATTACCTCTTCAGCAATGTTATTAGGCACTACATCGTAATGTGAGAAGGTCAATGAGGCAGTAGCTCTACCAGATGACATTGTTCTCAAATCGGTTACGTAGCCAAACAACTCTGAAAGCGGAACGCTAGCCTTAACCACAGTAGAAGTACCTTTGGTATCCATACCTTTCATAATACCTCTTCTTCTGTTCAAGTCACCGGTTATTGAACCAGTATACTCATCAGGCGTAACGACATCAACCGCCATAATTGGCTCCATCAGTTTTGGAGATGCTTTTTTAGCAGCCTCTTTGAAACCTAGTCTGGCAGCCATTTCAAAAGAAAGTGCGTCTGAATCCACATCGTGATATGATCCGTGGAATAGTCTAACTTTCATTCGCTCTAGCGGATAGCCAGCCAAAGGACCATTGTCCATTGCCGACTTGAAGCCCTTCTCTACTGCCGGAATGAATTCCTTTGGAATAACACCACCTACAATAGCATTTATAAACTGCAAACCGGTACCTTCCCAGTCGTCATCGGCTGGTCCGAGTTCGAATACGATATCGGCAAATTTACCTTTACCACCTGTTTGCTTTTTGTATACTTCTTTATGTTCTACGCTTGAGTTAATCGATTCTTTATAAGCCACCTGTGGTGCTCCCTGATTAACCTCTACTTTGAACTCTCTCTTCAAACGATCCATGATAATGTCTAGGTGAAGCTCACCCATACCTCTCAGAATTGTTTGACCAGTTTCCTCGTCTGTATTTACGGTCAAAGTTGGATCTTCCTCCACCAACTTGGCGATGGCCATACCCAGCTTATCTACATCGGCCTGAGTCTTAGGCTCAATAGCATAACCGATTACAGGCTCAGGGAACACCATAGACTCGAGAACAATCTTGTGTTTCTCATCGCAAAGTGTATCACCTGTTTTGATATCTTTAAATCCAACCACCGCTGCAATATCTCCTGCATGAAGACTTTCAATTGGGTTTTGCTTGTTGGCGTGCATTTGGAAGATTCTCGAGATCCTCTCTTTCTTATTGGTTCTGGTGTTATACACGTATGAACCTGAATCGAGCATTCCTGAGTAAGACCTTACAAAACAAAGTCTACCTACGAATGGGTCGGTAGCGATTTTAAAGGCCAAAGCAGCAAACGGACCGTTTGGATCTGGCTTTCTAGATATTTTTTCCTCACTGTCCGGATCGGTACCAATGATATTATCTCTATCCAACGGAGAAGGAAGTAGCTCCATTACGTAGTTCAGCATAGACTGAACTCCTTTGTTTTTGAAAGCTGAACCACATAGCATTGGCACAAAGTCCAAATTAATGGTTGCTTTTCTTAAGGCAGCAATAATTTCTTCTCTGGTAATTGAGTCTGGATCATCGAAGAATTTCTCCATCAATGAATCATCGTACTCAGCAATAGCCTCCAAAAGGTACTCTCTGTATTCGGCTACGTCATCAACCATATCGGCCGGAATCTCGATTTCGTTATAGGTCATACCCATATCTTCCTCGTTCCAAACGATAGCCTTATTTTCTACAAGGTCAACAACTCCTTTGAAGGTATCTTCAGCACCTATGGGCAACTGGAGAGGAACTGCCTTAGTACCCAACATCTCCTTTACTTGCTTACACACAGCGAGGAAGTCGGCACCAGCGCGGTCCATTTTATTTACGAAACCAAGACGAGCTACTTTGTAGTTATCTGCTAGTCTCCAGTTAGTCTCTGACTGAGGCTCAACACCGTCAACAGCAGAAAACAAGAATACCAGGCCATCCAATACACGCAAAGATCTGTTTACCTCTACGGTAAAGTCTACGTGACCGGGGGTGTCAATAATGTTGATGTGGTATTGCTCGTTTTTATAGTTCCAGAATACAGTGGTAGCGGCAGAAGTAATGGTAATACCTCTTTCTTGCTCCTGCTCCATCCAGTCCATTGTGGCCGCACCATCGTGAACTTCACCAATTTTGTGCGAAACACCGGTATAATATAGAATACGCTCGGTGGTAGTGGTCTTACCGGCATCGATGTGCGCAGCAATACCAATGTTCCGAGTTAGTCTTAAATCTCTTGCCATGATTGTTAGTAGGAATTAAAATCTAAAGTGTGAAAATGCTTTGTTTGCTTCTGCCATACGGTGAGTATCATCTTTCTTCTTCACGGCAGCTCCTTCTCCTTTAGAAGCGGCAATGATCTCTCCAGCCAATCGCTCCATCATGGTTTTTTCACCTCTTTTTCTGGCAAAGGAAATCATCCACTTGATACCGAGTGATGTCTTTCTGGAAGGTCTTACTTCGGTAGGCACCTGAAAGGTAGCACCACCCACTCTTCTCGACTTCACTTCAACAGAAGGCATGATGTTACTCAATGCTTTTTTCCAAGTCTCAAGACCATTCTCACCAGTACGCTTTTCTACTAAAGCAATAGCATCGTAGAAAATGCTGTAGGCAATACTCTTCTTACCGTCCACCATCAGGTAGTTCACGAACTTAGTCACCAAAGTATCGTGGAACTTCGGGTCAGGAAGAATATATCTCTTCTTTGGTTTAGCTTTTCTCATTATTTGTTAATTGATTATTTCTTGTCTTTAGGTCGTTTTGCACCGTATTTCGATCTTCTTTGCAGTCGACCGTTTACACCGGCAGTATCTAATGCGCCTCGGATAATGTGATATCTCACACCGGGAAGGTCTTTTACTCTACCACCTCTGATCAGTACAATTGAGTGCTCCTGAAGGTTATGACCTTCACCTGGGATGTAGGCGTTTACTTCTTTTCCATTGGTTAACCTTACCCTTGCTACTTTTCTCATAGCTGAGTTAGGTTTTTTAGGAGTAGTTGTATACACCCTAGTACAAACCCCTCTTCTCTGCGGGCAGCTATCCAAAGCTGGAGATTTTGACTTTGAAGTCAATTTCTTTCGGCCCTTTCTTACTAGTTGTTGTATAGTAGGCATTTACAGAATTTTAGATTTTATTTTCCTAGTTACAAATTTTGGACTGCAAAGGTAGTGAAAGAAGTTTTTGAAACAAACAGATGCTATCAAATAAAATTGAATAGTTCATCGCCTTTAACTACTTGTATTTTAGTCCTATGTAATAAAAAAAGGGTTACCGAAGTAACCCTTCATTTGTATTGTTTCAATGCTAAGCTTCGCCAACCGTACCTCCAAAATTCATAGGGAATTTGGGCGGTTCATCGGCCTGCTTTATTGGTCCAAAGTTATTCTCGAACTTATCGATATTGTCCTTCAGTGCATAAAGCAGTCGCTTGGCATGTTCAGGAGTAATTACGATTCGCGACTTCACCTTGGCCTTTGGCACACCGGGCATCATCTTTATAAAATCGATCACAAACTCGCTGTTTGAGTGAGCAATCATGGCCAGGTTCACGTATTGACCTTCGGCAACTTCTTCCGTCAGTTCAATATTCAGCTGGTTCTGTTTTTGCTCGTTTTGTTCTGCCATAGCTAAGCTTTGCTAATTAGTACTGTACTTTCTCTTCAGATTCTGAATGATAAGCCTCTTTAGCAGCCTGAAGTTTTTCATATTCTTCTTTGTTGCCTACTATGAGGTTTTCATACTCTCTCATTCCGGTACCAGCCGGGATCAAATGTCCAACAATTACGTTTTCTTTCAATCCGTTCAATGTATCGGCCTTACCTTTGATTGAGGCTTCACTCAATACTTTGGTGGTTTCCTGGAATGATGCTGCCGAAATGAAGCTATCTGTACCCAAAGAGGCTTGAGTGATACCTTGTAGTTTTGGTTGAGACACTGCTGGTTGCGCATCTCTTACCTCTACCAACTTCATATCACGTCTTTTCAAGCTTGAGTTCTCATCTCTCAAATCTCGTGGAGAAACAATTTGACCTGGCTTGAAATTCTCTGAGTCTCCGGCATCAGACACAACCTTCATGTCGAGAATAGAGTCGTTTTCTTCCATGAAAACAAACTTATCTACTACCTGACCAGGAAGGAATTGGGTATCTCCTGCATCGATTATTTCTACCTTCTGCATCATCTGCTTCACGATAACCTCAATGTGCTTATCGTTGATTTTCACCCCTTGCAGTCGGTATACTTCCTGAATCTCGTTCACCAAATATTCCTGAACAGCAGTTGGTCCTTGAATATTCAAGATATCGTTTGGAGTGATGGCACCATCAGACAATGGATACCCTGCTCTTACGAAGTCATTGTCTTGAACAAGAATGTGCTTAGAAAGCGGCACCATGTACTTCTTCTTCACACCGTCTTTAGACTCAATGAAGATTTCACGGTTACCTCTCTTAATACCACCGTAGGTTACTACACCATCAATTTCAGACACAACGGCCGGGTTAGATGGGTTTCTGGCTTCGAACAATTCTGTTACCCTTGGAAGACCACCCGTAATATCGCGTGATTTACCCATGGTTCTAGGAATCTTAGCCAAAGGCTGTCCTACTTTTACTTTATCTCCTATCTCTACAGAAAGGTGGGCACCTACCGGAATGTTGTAAGATTTGGTTTCATTCTTAGACTTCACAATCACCGCAGGGTTCTTGTTTTTGTCTTTAGTATCGGTAATTACTTTCTCTCTGTGTCCTGTTTGCTCATCGAACTCCTCTTTGAAGGTAATTCCTTCTTCAATGGATTCGAACTCGATGGTTCCGTCAAACTCTGAAAGTATTACCGCATTGTACGGATCCCACTTACATAGTTCCTGGCCCTTCTCTACTTTATCTCCTTCTTTTACTTTGAGCACTGCACCATAAGGCACGTGGTTAGAGATAAGCACCTTCTTGGACTTAGGATCAACTATTTGAATCTCACCGGTTCTACCCATCACGATGTTGATCTTATTGCCTTCATCGTCAGTAGTTGGTAAAGATCTAAGTTCTTCAAACTGAATCACACCATCGAACTTGGCCTGAATCATCGCGTCTACAGCAATGTTCGAGGCAGTACCACCCACGTGGAATGTTCTTAGTGTAAGCTGTGTACCTGGTTCACCGATTGACTG
>NZ_DBHC01000030.1:0-86122 GCF_002296035.1 Roseivirga sp. UBA838 | reverse complement strand
TCTCAAAAAGGGCTGTTTTCCCGGTATCTCAACAGAGCCTAAATGAGATTGCGGATATTTTCCTTTACGTATGTGAAGTTTTCAGAGGAAAATTCCGCAATGACGTCCTAAGAGGGGAGATTTTAATACTTACTTACATCGAACTCAGGTTAATTTAAGTGGTTGTTCTAACCAAATCGGGAGAATAATGTAGCCGGGTGGTATTGCATAGGCATACATGGGGTCTAAAACAACCGGTGTTTTGTTTTTCTAAAAATGGTGAAGCTCTCGCCTTTTATTGCAGTTCTTCAAGTAATGATGCATTAGCTTCAATGATTTTTTCTTCCAGGCTTTTTAAATCTTCCAAAACCGATATGAGACCTTTCTGTTTTCCATTGTAGACCATTTCTACGGCACTTTCGCTGGTTTTTAAGTAGGTTTCAATCAGTGAGTTGACTACGCCTAGCTTTTCAACCAAAGTAACGTTCATTCTTACTACGGTGCCGGTGGCTTGGGCTAAATCCCACGACCTGTTGTTTATGTTTGGTAGCTTGAGTTGAATGTTTCCAACACCCATAAGCTTTAAGGTGTCTTGTTCTAGTTTTAGATCAAAAACACTTTCACCAAATATTAGCACCCGCGAATCGTCCTCTTGCATCACCATTATATTTTCGCGGTACTCTTTCTGTCCAAATATTAAAGAGCGTTTAAAGAAGTTGGCCAGTTTGGTGTTGTCGTTTACATCAAAATCCAAATCGGCACTTGCAACTGCCAGTAGTAGATTCTGGTTTGAGTATAGTTTTTGCAAAAGCTCTTTGCGATAGTCGAGGGATTTTCTGAGGAGTGCATCATTACTCTTTACCTCTTGAAAAATAGACTCTTTTACCTTTTGCAGATTGGCATTTAAAGCTGACGATTCTCGCCAGCTATTTAATACAAGGGCTAGAATTACGGCAAAAACCACAGATATGAACTCTACAGCTAATTGCTGGGTATTTAGTTTGTTTTTCATATTCAATACATTTAGGTGTATGTGCTACGGGGGCTAGCCATCGTGCGTAAGTAAGGCTTTTCAAATATTTACTAAAGTATTGTATCGCAGCCCCCTTTGCAAATAGCTCAATTAGCTTTAGATGTGGGGGGCTGTATGGTCTTCTTCCTAAAGAAGGGCGGTTGGTCTGTGGAGCGAACCGAACTCAGGTCAAATGGGTGCCAATCTGTTATTTCTGCTGCAAACTGCATACTTTTAGAGTCTCGAAACGGTTATTGGAAAAGGCCTTGGAGTAGGCACAGAAACCCATTAACTCCCTAAAATCTCAAGGATTTTTGAACTGCCATGTTTTTCAGCTACACTGCGAGGCGATTGTCCGTCAAGTTCAAAGTTCGTTGAAATACCGAGCTCTAGAAGCTTTTCCATACACTTATCGCTGTTTTCCTGTGCACTGACCAGTACTGTTTTTTGGATCATTCGGTTTTTGGAAAAATCATCTA
The DNA here is from genome assembly GCF_002296035.1 of Roseivirga sp. UBA838. Lineage (NCBI taxonomy): Bacteria > Pseudomonadati > Bacteroidota > Cytophagia > Cytophagales > Roseivirgaceae > Roseivirga > Roseivirga sp. UBA838. The sequence continues at coordinate 84,652 of NZ_DBHC01000030.1, read as the reverse complement.
AACCTTCTACATAAGCATTTAAGAGTACTTGCATGCCTGCAGGGTTGTTGGTGGCAATGGCATAATGCAATACGTCCAGGGATTCGCTATTTCCGGTGGTCCAGTCTATTTTATTTAACTTTATTGTTTTATGGAAACCGCTTGAAACAAAGCTGGTTAGCGTACTCTTAGCCTCTTCAATTTGTTCTTCTGTAGAACCATAGCCTATAAATTTGAGAACGCTTATATGGCTTCGTATACTGCTTTGTATTTTTTGAGTGAGTCTTAACCGAAAGTCCTCTTCGCTGGTTTGTAGCGAGGAATCTTTTCGGAATGCTTCTAAGAGGTAGTTAAGTGCAATTATTTCGTTCTCATCTTCCAGGTACTTGGCCATGCGCAGGTAATTTTCTGCACTTGGGTTTAAAGTTGCTGCCTTGGATGCAAAATCGATTGCTGACTGTTTAAACACCCGGGGGCCTGTCACATTCCAGATTTCCCTGAAGTTTCTTTTAAGGTAGGAAACCAAAAGTTCGGCCTCGTCCATTGTGGCATATCCTAAGGCGAAAACCTTGGCCGGAAAATCTGATATGTCTTCCGAAGATTTTAACTGGTTTACATATCCCTGATATTGATCAATGAGGCTTTGAATTTGCGTAAGATTGCTGATGTTCATTTGCACCAGAGAGCTGTCGCTTGCAATCTGCTTTTCATAAGCGGCTTCATCGGTTCTCTTCAATGTTTTTCTGTACTTGATACCGTTCTTATCAGGATTCCTAATGGATTCGATAAGATTTAAAACATTGGTTTTCAAATCTTTTTGTTTTTGAAGCTGGCTCTGGTAGTATTGAATCATTTCCTCGCGACTAAGGTCAATACCCGTTGAACTGGTAATGATTTCTGTCCAGTTTGTGCCGGGTTTAAAGCCTTGTTGATAGGCTAGTCCTCCCGGAGTTACATTGACAATTTTTATGGTTGGGGTTCCCAAAGGCATGCCTGTTCGGGTATCTACGTATTTGGGTGGGTCTATTCTAATTTCCATACCCATGTCTTGCCCGTGGATGGCATTTTCGAAGTAATCGTTTTTACGCTGGGCAATTTGAATAGCCTTCTTTTCTTCGGATATCAGGTTGTTGGATATTCCGGCTGGTGGCTTTGTGGGCAAGGGGCAGTTGTTGTTTAGCCAGTCGGTCGTATTAGGGTTCCAGTTCGACCGTAAAGACTCCTGATAACAGTTCAGGTTATCTACCATGGCGAGATAATAGGCTTCCATGGCAGGGTCTTCGGCATAGGCGGCCAGCGTGAGAAAATCGTTGGTTTTCGATACTATCTTATGGTAGGCATCCCAATAAATCTGGCTCATTTGCGAGCGCTGTTGCTGTTGCAGCTGAGCTTTTCTGGCCGCGGCTTCTTTCTTTGCTTGTTTCATCTCAAGCAGGTTGGCGAATGCCCCTATGCCTTTATAAAAGCCTGTTTGATTATTATTCTGAATGGCATCGCCAAGGCTCTGCAAACCATCGGTTATCAACTTGGTTTTGGCTGCCGCAATGTCTTGTTGCACGTATTCAAGGTCTTTCATTTTCCGATTGAAATCCATCAGTGATAGGGTCGGGTCGTTGGTGCTTACCAAACCGTTGATACGTTGGAGCCTATTGGAGAATTCTTCTGTGAGTTGGTCAAGTTCGGCTCCATACTGCATTACTTCCAGATAATTGGCTTCAATAAAAGGGGAGCTGTTATCTTCTGCAGATCCATTGGCTGAGCCTACCAGGCAATTGGGTACTGAAGGTAAGCTAAGACCGGCACAGGGAGAGCCATAACTGTCGTAGCTCGATTTAATTTGTTCCAGAGTAGCTTTTAACATTCTTGCCTGCTCGGCCGTTCTCGGCTTGTTTTTACAGGCACAGAGGTAGGCAAAGAATTGTGCTGCATTGGCGCATACAGGGCTGCTACCCGGTTTGCCAATATTGTTTTTGGCCTTTTGCGCATTGGGGTCTTGCGTGCAATCCTGGGCAGGGAGCATTAGACAGAGTGAAAGTAAGAGGGCTGAGGCAATTAGCTTCTTCATGTTGTTTAACTAAAATGAAAAAAGAATTAGAAGCACCTTTGACCCGAATGTGGTCTAAGGGCAGGCGGGTTTGAAGAGTCTTGAATAATAAAGTAAGGGTTTTTGATGGATAATTACAAGGCAACTTAGCTGCCTAACGTAAGCTTTTGTGCCCCTTGAACTATGGATTGGTTTTCAGGAGCTACCATATTGCCGACCTAGTTTAAAGTGTGGTTACATCTATCTTAAATAGTTCGGCAGCGTTTTTCCAAAGAATCAACTCCTTCTTTTCTTCAGGCAAATCGAGCTGATCCATGAATTTGAGGTAGGAGTTCATGTTGGAAATGGGCCAGTCCGTACCATAAAGTAAATATTTAGGATTGCCGGCATAGGTGATCATTTCCTCTATTTCATTTTTCATATAGCGTTCAAATTTTTCGTTGAAATCGCCCAGCACCAGGCCGGAAATGTCAGCATAAACATTATCGTTTTTGTAAACGACCTCCATACAATCCTTAATCCACGGGTTGCCTACATGGCAGATTACAATTTTTAGTTCCGGGTAATCAACGGCCAGATCATCGTGGTGAATAGGGTGGGAGTACTTCACCTTTCCTCTGGGGGCATAGGTGTCGCCCGAGTGAAACATTACGGGTACATCGAACTCAATGGCCATTTCATACCAAATTTGCAGTCGGCTATCGTTGGGATAAAAGGGTTCGTAGCCGGGGTAGAACTTGAGGCCTTTAATGAGGCCTTTTTCCAGGTAATCACTGATAATTCGTACATCTTTATAGTCGTAGTGCAGAAAACTGATACCCGCTACCACTCCCAGGTTTTTTCTGTCGGCAATGGCTTCTACTACTTGGGTGGTGCTTGGCCTGTGCTCATTGACTTTATAAGAGGAGAGCACCAGCGCATAGTCGACCTTGTTTTCTTCCATGGTTTGAGAGAGGAGATTTAGGCTTTGGTCAATTGAGGTGACGCGGTCTTCGTGGTAATTGTTGATGTGGGTATGTACGTCAATGATCATAATGTTCTGTTTTGATTCTCTAAAATAACCTTCCCATCGGGTTTGGTTTTGCAGCGTGGCTGGTCAATCAATATAGGTATATGATTCCGTACCGTGGAAAATTTTCTAGAATGTTATGCCTTGGTGCTTTTCGTTTCAGCTCCTAAAAATCAAACTAAAAGTTGCTCCCAGGCCCGGTTGTGATTTAGCTGTTAAGTCGCCTTTGTGTTTTTTCATAATCTGCTTGGAGAGGCTAAGTCCAATGCCGGAACCATTTTCTTTAGTGGAGAAAAACGGAATAAAAATCTGATCCATTTTAGTTTCGTCAATGCCTATGCCGTTGTCTTGTATTTCAATGACGGACTGATTGGCATTGGAGTAGGCACTTATTTGTACCAGACCATTTTTTTTCTTTTCAGTGGCATGGCGCGCATTGGTGAGTAGATTAATCAACACCTGATCGACCAGCTTTCGGTCCATAGATATTTTGAGGTGAGCCTCAGACTTGACTCTCAACTCTACCCCGGCTTTTTCAAACTCTTTACTCAGAAGATTGGCGTTTTCTACCAATAATTCATTTACGTTTACTTCTTCCAGCTGTAGAGCTTTTATGCGCGTAAGCTTGCGGTAATCTTCTACAAAATGAAGTAGCCCTTCACTACGTTTTTGGATGGTTTTGAGCGAAAACCGAAGGTCTTCCAGGGTTTCTTCGCTAAGGTCTTCGAGCGGCTTGGGCTGGCCTTTTTCTTCCAGCATCATCAGCATGGTTTCTGAGAGGGAAGTAACAGGCGTTACGGAATTCATAATTTCATGGGTGAGAATTCGAATGAGTTTGTGCCAGGCCTCAATTTCCTTCTGCTCAATCTCACTTTTAATGTCCTGAAAAGTGACAATGGTATAACGATAGTTCAGAATTTTCAACCGGTTGATTTGAACGGATACTTGTTGTTTCTCTCCTTTTATGGAGAGTTCTATTAGTCTTCGCTCGTTGTCTTCCATAGTGTCGAGCTCTGCGGTAAAGGCAGGTTGGAGTTGCTGGAGTTGCTTCCAGTAATTGGGGGTGGCTATTTTGAGCAGGTCTTGTGCTGCTTTGTTCATAAGCTCTATGCCATGGTCTTCCTTAACCGCCAATACACCCACTTTTATATTATCTACAATTACTTTGAGAAACTTGAATTGGGCCTCTTTCTCTACACTCACCTTTTTGAAGGCGTCAATGATTTCCACGAAGGCGTCTTGCAACTCCTGAAACGACTTGCCGTGTTTTTTGCCCTTGAACGATATAGAGAAGTCGGAATAGCGAATAGCCATTAAGAGTTTGGCAATTTCGCGGTTGGTGTAGGTAATAAAGCGAATGAGTTCGGAAACCTGAATAATGATAATGCCCAAAAGGATAAGCTGATTGAAGAATAGCTCGGTGCGCGCAAAAATAAAAGCCAGGGCTGTCATAGTGAGCATAAGCAGCACTATGCGAATAACTACCAGTAGAGCAAATCTTTTCGATACCATAGTTTTGTTGTTAGTGGGTTGGTTATTCGTTATCGGAGACTGCTGATTATTACTTACGGTTGTCTGATAACCACTCCCTAATCTCCGGCCTAAAGGCCGTACTTTTGCATTCTTCTGTATAGAGCCAGCCTGTCTAAGCCCAACTCTTTAGCCGCGCGGGTTACATTGCCATTGTGCTTATCCAAGGCTTTCAATATCAGTCTTTTTTCATTTTCGGTAAGGTTGAGGTTTTCTTCTTCCTGACTTTTTTGTGTCGCCTTACTGTTGCCCAGCATAAAGTCATTGGGTCCAAGTTTGTTACCATCGGCCAGAATAATGGCTCTTTCAACTGCATGTTCCAGCTCTCTGATATTACCGGGCCAGTGATGTTTTTTGAGTTTGTTCATGGTGCCGGCATCAATGCGCATATTGGCTTTCTTGTATTTTTTGCCAAAAACATTGAGAAAATGCTCTACGAGCAGGTCTATGTCATCGGGCCGCTCGGCCAGTGGAGGCATCTTTAGTTCTACGGTATTGATGCGGTAGAGTAAGTCTTGTCTGAATTCGCCTTTTTCTACCATTTCATATAGTGGCATGTTGGTGGCGCAAACCAGGCGAATGTCTACCGGTATTTCTTTGCCGGAGCCTACGCGGCTCACTTTGCGTTGTTGTAGTACTGAGAGCAACTTGGCTTGCAAGGGGAGTGAGAGGTTGCCTATTTCATCGAGAAAGAGAGTGCCGCCCTGGGCCAGTTCAAAACGGCCGGGCTTATCTTCTTTGGCATCGGTAAAAGCTCCTTTCACATGCCCGAAAAGTTCCGATTCAAAGAGTGTTTCGCTAATTGAGCCAAGGTCTACCTTTATAAACACCTGATCGGATCGGTCTGACTTTTTGTGCAGGGCGCGGGCGGCCAGCTCTTTGCCGGTTCCGTTTTCCCCCAAAATAAGCACATTGGCGTCAGTTGGTCCCACTTTTTCGATGAGCGAAAACACACGTTGCATGGGGGCAGAGTTGCCCAAAAAATTGGCGTATTTTTGGTCTACATCGTGGGCAATGCTTTTGGTGGTGTTTTTGAGCCGGTCTACTTCCAGTTTGCTGTGCCTTAGTTGTAAGGCTGAGGTAATGGTAGCGTAGAGTTTTTCGTTTTTCCAGGGTTTGGTAATAAAATCGGTACCGCCTGCTTTAATAGCTTTTACGGCTAGGTCGAATTCGCCATAGGCCGTTACCAGTATAACAATGGCGTTAGGGTCCAGATCGAGTATTTTGTTGAGCCAGCGCAGACCATCTGAACCATCGTTTTCGCCCTTCTTAAAATTCATATCTAACAGAACTACATCGAACGATTCCCTTTCGAAATGCAGAGGAATGAGTTCCGGATTATTCTCAATTTGCACCAGGGTAAACTGCTGTTTTAAATACATACGTGCGGTGTTGAGCACGTCTATATCGTCATCTACCACCAGTATTTTAGCCTCAATTTTCGCCATAAAACTGTATCAAAAACAAACACCTAAATGTATTGAAAACAAACGGAATAGAAGTCTATGTTTATGAAAATTATTTTTAACTTATTGATATTCAGTTGTTAATGAGTTTGGCACTGCTTTTGGCTTGCTAGCGGCATCAAAGGTCTACTATGTTAAAAAACTACTTCATTACTGCACTCAGAAACTTGTCAAGAAACAGGTCGTTCACCATTATTAATGTTTTTGGGCTTGCCCTTGGCATAAGTGCCGCTTTGGTGCTTTTTAAAATAGTTCTGTTCGAAAAGAGTTTTGATACTTATCTGACTCATTATGACAGGTTGTACCGCTTTACTAAAAAGGTGGTGAGTCCCAATTCGGTAGAGCTGGAGGGAGGAATGCAAAACCCTTTTGCCGAAGCCTTTAAGAACGATTATCCTGATCTGGGCATTCCTGTTCGGACCTTCTATATTGGTGAAAATCAGTTGAGTGTGCAGAATGTAACAGGCGATTGGTCGCACTTTGAACAACGCGATGGAATTGCCTTTGTAGATGCTGACTTTTTTAAACTCTTTGATTACGAATGGAGGGTAGGAGATTCGGAAACGGCACTTTCCAAACCTAATTCGGCAGTGATTTCTGAGTCGTTGGCCGAAAAGTACTTTGGAGTAACCGATGGTGGCTACGACCGGGTGTTGGGTAAGGAGATGAAGCTGAATAACGAGCTTACCTTCTTTATTTCGGGCGTGGTATCCGACCCTCCCAAAAATGCTTCCTTACCATTTAAGCTAATGATCGAATACGAGTCTGTTGAGGCTATTTTCGACTTCTATCAGCCCGACTCGTGGACTTCCACTTCATCCAATGCTCATGTGTATTTTCTGGCCAATGAGAACGTAACAGGCGATCAGATTCGCTCAGTTTTACCCGAAATGGCCGAAAAGTATATGCCGGAAGGCGAGAATGAAACTATTTTTCAACTTCAAGCTCTGGCCGATATGCACTTTCAGCCCGAGTATAACACCTATGGCAATATTGCCAAGTCCAAAGACTTCTTAACCGGCCCCATTGCTATCGGTATTTTCCTGATTCTTACCGCTTGTATCAACTTTGTAAATCTTTCCACGGCTTTGGCGGTAAAGCGGTCTAAAGAGGTGGGTATTCGCAAGGTTTTGGGAGGCGTAAGAAACCAACTGGTACTTCAGTTTTTAGGGGAGACTTTTCTCATCACCATTCTGGCCATGTTGTTTTCTATGGGAGTTGCAGAATTGGTAATGACCAACATGGAAGATTTGGCCAGGTACAATTTGTCTTTAGACCTGCTTAATGATACTCCGCTTTTAATGGTGTCTGTTGCCATTGTGGTTGGAGTAACTCTAATGGCTGGTTTGTACCCTTCTTTCATCCTCTCAGGCTTAAAGCCGGTGGCTGTGCTTCGCAGCAAGGGGCAGTCGTCTTTGGCAGGTAATGCCAATACCCGCAGAGGGCTGGTAGTTGTTCAATTTCTTATTTCGCAGGTACTTGTTATATGCACGTTGGTAGTCATTTCTCAAATGAAGTTCTTCGAAAAGAAGGATTTGGGTTTTAGAAAGTCTTCTATCGTTACTTTTCCACTACCATCAAACGAGGCTGAAAAACTGGACTTGATTGAAAATGAGCTGATGACTTTTCCGGGAGTAGAAAAAGTAAGTTTTTCCTTTGCCAGCCCGCTTTCCGACAACAACATAGGCTCTACTTTTGGCTATGCTCCACTAGAAACTACCGGTGAATTCGATGCCGCTTTTAAGGTAATAGACGAAAACTATCTGGAACTATACGACATTGAGCTGTTGGCAGGAACCGACATTAGCGAATACGATACGGCTCTTGCTGAAGCCTTGATTTCCGAGCAAGCGCTAAAGCTTATGGGACTGGAGAATCCCCAAGACGCCATTGGCGAAACCATCCGTTCGGGCTTTGGTGGCAGCAAACGGGTAGTAGGAGTGTTCAAAGACTTCCACAATAAGAACCTAAGAAATAAAGTAGACCCCATTATAATGGTGAAATACCCCGGCTATTACTATGAAGGTGCGCTGCGGTTTGAAGGATCTGACAATGAGATGTCTGGCCTGATCGCTAAGCTGGAAAGTGCCTGGACGGCTCAGTTTCCTGATATTATTTTCGATTACTCCCTTCTTTCTGATCAGATTATGCAGAATTATGAAGACGAGGCCAATGTGCTAAGACTCTTCCAGATATTTTCCGGTCTGGCCATATTTATAGGTTGTTTGGGCTTATATGGCTTGGTTTCGTTCATGGCCAATCAAAAGACCAAGGAAATTGGAATCAGAAAAGTGCTTGGTGCTTCAGTGGGGCAAATTCTGAACATGTTTTCCAAAGAAATGCTCATACTCATTGGTATAGCTTTTATACTGGCTGCGCCTATTGGGTTTTACCTGATGAACGACTGGTTAAGCGGGTTTGAGTATAGGATTGAATTGTCTCTATGGGTGTTTGCTGTAGCCATAGGCTTTACCTTACTCATAGGGGCTGTAACCACCGCTTTGCGCTCGTTCAAAGCGGCAACTTCCAACCCTGTAGACTCCCTAAGAAGCGAATAGTATGTTTAAGAACCACCTTCTTTCCATATTCAGAAATTTAAAGCGCAACAAAGGCTATGCTTCTATTAATATAATGGGGCTGGCCATTGGCTTTGCCGCAGCTACGCTCATTGCGGTATATGTAAAAAGTGAGTTTACTTACGACAAGCACTATGCGGGCCATGAAAAGATTTACCGACTCAGTGCCGAGCGTTTTGCTCTTTCTTCTATAGCCATTCTCAATCAGTTGAAGAGTAATATTGCTGCGGTAGAGGAGGTGGTAAACATAATGCCAAACCCTTCGGCCAGTTTAACCACAACTTCCGGAAAAAGTCTGGCGGTCAAAGACTACTTCTATACTACGGAAGGCTACAGCCGGGTATTTAGCCATCAGTTTATTTTGGGCAATGCTGAAACAGCGCTTGCCAAGCCCAATGGGCTTATACTTACTGCTTCTATGGCTCAAAAACTCTACGGCCGGGACAACCCGATTGGTGAAAAAGTTCGGGTTAATTCACAAATTTCGGCCGATGACTTTGAAGTGACCGGAGTTATTGCCGATCTGCCCTCCAATACCACACTTACTTTTTCAGCATTGGGCCGGCTACCCCGCGAGTTTGAAGACAGGGTAAAAGGTAATTTTTCGTTTACCACCGGGTATAGCTACATGAAACTTGCTATGCCAATAGCCTCCAATGATTTATTGGCGGCTGTTGAGGAGGTAATGTTGCCTTTGGATTATCAGAGACATGGTAGTGGAAAATCTATTGAAGAGTTTACATCCGGTTATTCATCGGGTTTGGTGGTGATGCCCCTGGCCGATGTCCACCTACAGTCCAATGTTCAGTTTGAGGCTTCGGAGCCGGGCAATGCCAAATACCTCTTTGTGTTTATGTGCATTGCCGTTTTTATTATCGTTTTGGCGGCCATTAACTATGTGAATCTGGCTACCGCCCAGGCATCGAAGAGAGCCAAGGAGATTGGTGTTCGCAAGGTACTTGGTTCGGTAAAGAATCAGCTGGTTGCTCGTTTCATAACCGAGTCGGCCGTGGTTGCGCTGGTGGCCGTACTTTTGGGCTTTGGTTTGGCCGAAGGGTCGCTAAAGTTGCTCAGAAATGCCGGTTTCTCTCAGTTCGATACCAACGTATTTGAATACTCCGGGCTGGTATTAGTTATGCTTGCAGTAGCGTTGCTCACCGGTTTGCTTGCCGGTGTTTATCCGGCTTTTTATTTAACTGCTTTTAAGCCCTCTGCGGTGTTAAAAGGAGACTATACGGCAGGTTCGGGGAATAGGGCTTTCAGAAATGGGCTGGTTGTTTTTCAGTTTGTGGTAAGTCTTTCGCTGGCTATTTTCTCTGTTTTTGTTTCTCAACAGCTTCATTTCAGTCTCAAAAAAGATATTGGTTTCGATAAAGCCAATGTGCTTTTAATAGATAACACCAAGTTTCAAATTGGGGAGAATGTAGAAACTTTTCGTTCAGAGTTATTGGCCAAACCGGGTATTAGTGGTGTAGGCTTTAGCCATTACCAACTTACCAATCTGCCTCTTTCAGGTATGATTGAAAATGGAGTTGAAAACGCTGAATACCAGCGAATTCAATACAAGTATACCGATGCGGCTTATGCGAGCCTAATGGGTTTTGAGTTGGTAGAAGGTAGGTTTTTTGATGAGGAGCTAGACGGAGACCGAACTTCTATGCTGGTGAATGAAACACTGGCCAAGAATCTGGGAGGGCACGTACTTGGCCGAAAGTTCGATGCCAATTTTAATGGAAAGGATGTGGAGATTGTGGGAGTGATTAAAGACTTTCATTATGAAGGTTTTCGCAAGGCTATAGGCCCTGTGGCCTTTTTTGGAAGGCCGTATCCCTCTTTGGTTTCGGTGAAGTTTGAAGGCACCTTGCAGGAGGCAGCCACTGTGGCTGAGCAGGTATATAGCCAGTTTACTTCCGAACCGTTCGATTATCAGCTGTTTGAACAATCGTTCGATGAGCTTTTCCACAAAGAGAAACAACTAGGGCAGGTCATTAATTTATTCACGGCTTTGGCTGTTTTTGTGGCTGTTCTCGGATTAATAGGGCTTATTAGTTACACTCTCGATCAACGGGTTAAAGAGATTGGTATTCGCAAAGTATTAGGGGCTTCGGCTCAGCAAATTCTGGCTATGCTCAGCAAAGAAATGCTTCGGCTTATTGTGCTGGCTTTTCTTACGGCTATTCCGCTTTCCTATTTTGTGGTGAAAAGCTGGATGGCCGAGTTTGCCTATCACATTCCCATAAGTATACTTCCATTTATTTGGGTAGGGGCCATTGCTCTTGTAACCATTCTTGCGGTTGTGGTGGCCCGTTCGCTGGGAGTAGTCATGTCTAATCCTGTAAAAGCACTTAGAACGGAATAAAACTCAAAAACAACATCATGCTTAAAAATTACTTAAAAACGCTTTTTAGAAACTTTGTCAGGAACAAGGTCTTTACGCTCATTAACATTTTTGGGCTCACTCTGGGAATAACCTGCTCCCTCATTATGTTTCTCATTGTTAAGCAGGAAGTAAGTTTTAATCGTTACCATGCCAATCTGGACCATATCTATCGTATTGGGCATATTGATATTGAAAATGGGAGAGAATATACTGGTGGAGGAATTCCGCTGGTTATGCCTGCTTCAGTAAAAGAAGAGATTGTTGGAATAAAGGAAGTCACGCTTATTTCTCACGAACGCTATGGGCTTATATCAGTAAACAGGGCCAACGGAGATGTTTCTCATTATGAGGAAGACCCTGAGTTGGTTTATGTGGAACCTAACTTTTTTGATGTGTTTACCTGGCCTACTTTGGAAGGAACCGTTGGTGGTAACACACTGGAGCAGCCCAATGTGGTAGCGCTTACTAAAAAGCTGGCCGATAAATATTTTCCGGGGCAGTCGGCCGTTGGTCAAACCATTCGGCTCGATAAGTCTACGGACTTAAAGGTTGTAGCAGTTTTGGAAGATGCACCGGCCAATTCAGACTTTCCGTTTGGCATCTTCATTTCCATGGAAACCAAAAAGCGGAGAAACCCCAACGAGTTCAATCGCTGGGGGAGTATTTCGAGCGATAATGTAGCCTTTGTGCTATTGGAAGACCATGTGAGTCCGGAGCAGATCGAAGCTCAGTTTCCGGACTTTACCGAAAAGCACTGGAACAAAGAAACTCGCGAGACCCGCACTTTTGTGCTTTCCTCACTCAAAGATTATCATTTCGATGAGCGCTTCAACACCTTTAGCCAGCGCACGGCACCTAAGTCTATGCTCATTGCCTATGTGATTATTGGTGCCTTTCTTATCGTAACTGCCTGTGTGAACTTCATTAATATGTCTACAGCCATGTCGGTAAAGAGGGGCAAGGAAGTGGGTGTTCGCAAAGTGCTTGGAGGGAGCCGCAAATCTCTGGTGCTTCGGTTTTTAGGAGAAACTTTTGCCATTACGCTACTGGCCCTTTTACTCTCTACGGCTATTACCGAAAGGCTTTTGCCTTTGGTAATTGAAGATTTCATTGGAATAGAAGTGCCTTTCAATCCTATTAAGGAGCCTATTATACTCGGCTATTTGCTGGCTACCTTGCTTACGGTTTCTCTGTTGGCAGGTTTGTATCCGGCCTTAGTGCTTTCGGGTACTCGCCCCATTTTGGCCTTAAAAGGTTCTATGAGTCATAATAAGGGAGGGCTTTTTTTTAGAAGGTTTCTGGTGTTCTTTCAGTTTCTTATTTGTCAGCTGCTCATCTTCGGTACGGTAGTGGCCTTAATGCAAATCAACTTTTTCATGTCTGTAGATATGGGCTATGACAAGGAGTGGATATTGAACATAGGACTTGCCCGTAAGGATAAACAGGCTTTGGACCTTTGGGATTCGGAAATTCAGAACATTCCGGGGGTTAAATCGCACTCGTTCAACTTCACCCCTCCGTTTTCAGGCTCTGTTTCAGCCACAGATGTTTATGTCTATGCCAACGATAGCGCAGTAGACCGGTTTACTACTCATGTGAAAATGGCCGATGATCGCTACTTAGAAACCTATGGTCTTAAACTGCTGGCCGGAAAGTGGCTGAACGATAGCGACACGGTAAACCAATTTGTGGTTAATGAAACCTTTCTCAAGGAGGTAGGACTGGAGCCGGAAGAGGCCATCTTTAAAACCATAGAGATATGGGATAAGCGTGCCCCCATAGTTGGTGTGGTTAAGGACTATCACACGGGTAGGCTCGATAGTGCAATAGAACCCGTGGCCATGTTCAACGACAGGAGAAACTACAGAAACCTGGGGGTAAGGGTTACGGCTGCCAATGCCAGTGATGTGGTGAATTCGCTCAAAAATATTTGGTACCAGATAAATGAGGAGTATGAGTTTAACTACAGGTATGTAGACCAGCATATTGTAGAGTATTATGAGTTTGAGCGCAAAATGTCTCAGATGCTTACGGTATTTGCTTTCATAGCCATTTTCATTGGCTGTCTTGGACTCTATGGCCTGGTCTCATTCATGGCCAATCAAAAGGCCAAAGAGATTGGTATTCGAAAGGTGCTGGGAGCTTCGGTGCAACACATAGTGGGGCGCTTTTCGCTGGAGTTTGTTGTGCTCGTAGGGTTGGCCTTTTTGGTGGCAACACCATTTGCTTATTGGTTCATGAATAACTGGCTTCAGAACTATGAATATAGCATTAGTATTGGCCCACTCATTTTTGTGGTGAGCCTGGTTACTTCTGTGGTTATAGCTATGGTTACTACGGGTTATCGCTCCTTAAGAGCAGCTACTACCAATCCTGTTCAATCCTTAAGAGACGAATAATGATAGCGCACTACCTGAAAACTTCTTTCCGGGCCTTAAGGAAAAACCCACTGCTTTCCACCTTAAATATTGTGGGCTTAAGTGTTGGCCTGGGGTGCTTTTTAGTCATAGTCACTTACCTCTATCAGGAAAATACCTATGAGAAAGGGTTTACAGATTATGATAGAATTTATAGGCTGGAAGAGGAGTTTTTGGGTATGGGCAGGACGGCCTGGTCTACCAGTAATCTGCAGTATAAACTCAATGAGATTCCTGAAATAGAAAGCTATGTAAGACTGTCTGTCGATCAGGGCAGTGAAGGCAAAGCTATAAATGGTGAAAAAATCATAAAAATGCCTAAAGTGCTGAAAGCCACGGATGGGTTGTTTGAGGTATTTGATTTTTCCTTGCAGCAAGGAGATGTAGCCCGGGCTATTGACGGTCCTAATAAAGCGGTGCTGACAAAAGACTTTGCCCGCAGGCTGTTTGCCACGGAAGATGTGATGGGCAAAACATTTGAGTACATGGGTAAAGAGCTTATGGTAACCGGTGTTTTGGCCGATCAGGTGTTCGAAACACACCTTAAGTTCGACTTTATTTCCAGTAACCTGTACAATCCGGAATATACTGACAAGCGTTGGTGGGGCATTGGTGGATACATTTACATAAAAACTACGGAGCCATTGAAGCCGCAACTCCTTAATAAGCAGCTCGATGAAATTTCTAAGACCTATGTTTATCCGGTGGTTAACAATAGCGAGCTGAGTGCAGAGGAATGGCTGTCTTCGGCCAATAAAATTCAATTCTTCGCCAAACCAATACGAGACATCTATTTGGGTAGCAATGAGAAGTTTGAGATAGGAGCCAATGGAGACAAACAGACACGGGTAACCCTTTCCATTATTGGAGTTTTTATTCTGGTTATTGCTATCATCAATTTTATGAATTTAACCACGGCTCGTTCATCTCTACGCACCAAAGAGATTGGACTCAGGAAGGTGTTGGGTACCCGAAGAGGCCATTTGGTGTTTCAGTTTCTTACCGAGTCTACGCTTATTACTTTGTTTGCGGCCCTTATAGGGGCAGGCTTATCTGAACTGTTTATCACCCTGCTCAATCAGAAATTAGGAGAGGTGATTGGTCTTTCCATACTGAGTTATCCAATGCTCGGTGTTTACATTTTGCTGGGGGTATTGGTGGTAGGTTTTTTGGCTGGCATTTATCCGGCTTTCTATCTGTCGTCCGTTAAAATGATTCCGTTGCTCAAAGGAATGAAGCTTGGGCAAGTATTGAACCTGGGCAATGCACGAACCTTAAGAAACGGTCTGGTAGTGTTGCAGTTTACTATATCTTCTACACTCATTATTAGTTCATACTTTGTGTATAGCCAGTTGCAATACTTAAAGTCAGTCGATGTTGGTTTCGATAAAGAGCAGGTTCTGGTGATTTCGCATTCGTTTGACGCTACAGTCAATTTAGAGGCTCTTAGAAATGAATTATTGACAGTTCCCGGAGTTGAGCAAGCTAGTTTTAACAGCCGTCTGCCGGCCGATAGGTCTGCCAATATAATGTCTACCATGTTGGGGCCCGAAAAATCCGTGGCATTCAATGCCTTTCAGGTCGATCCGTATTATGCCGAAACGCTGGGGCTACAGCTTTTGCAAGGCAAGTGGTTTTCTCCGGGCCAATCGGTAAGCGATTCTCTGGTAGTGCTTAATAGGGCAGGTTTAGAAGCTGTGGGCCTGGAAGGGGATCCCGTTGGTCAGGTGTTTGGTAACTACTGGCGAGTAATAGGGGTGGTAGAAGATTTTATAGTAGACAATTACCGTGAGCAAATAGGGCCGGCCATTATGATCTATGATCAGTCCAGTCCCGGTCAACTGGCCATTAAGCTGAACTCGCAAAACGTGGCAGCTACTGTAGCTTCTGTGCAGAAAGTGTGGGAAGGGCTTATGGCAGGTCCATTCGAATATAAGTACCTCGATCAGAATTTTACCGAGATTTTAAACAAGGAAAAGCAGAATGCCGATGCAGTGTTGGTGTTTACTATTCTGGCCATTTTCATTAGTTGCCTTGGGCTGTTTGGTTTGGCTGCTTTTATGGCCGATCAGCGGGCTCATGAGTTTGGTATAAGAAAAGTACTCGGAGCGAGTGTTGCGGATATAGTCAGGAACTTTGGTTTTGACTTTACCCGACTCATAGTCCTGGCCTTTGTGGTGGCAATTCCTGTGTCTGTTTATGCAGTTAACCTCTGGCTCAACGGTTACGCCAATCGCATAGAGTTGGGCGTTTGGGGGTTTGTTGTTGCCGCTTTGCTTTCCTTTGGTATAGCATTTCTCACCATTGCCTTTCAATCCCTCAAAGCGGGTCGCCTTAACCCGGTAAAAACCTTACGAAACGAATAAACCATATCATGATAAAAAATAACCTCATTCTTGTATTTAGAAGACTTCGTAAGGAGAAGGTCTTTTCCTTGGTCAATGTTCTAGGTTTAACTGTTGGCTTAACCGCATTTTTGATGATTGGCCTGTACATAAAGCATGAACTCAGCTTTGACCAATTCCATCGGGATAAAGAGAACATTTACAGAGTAACATCTAAGTATAGGGATAGAGAATGGAGAGGAGTAATTGCAAGCGATTACGTTCAGTTTTTTAAAGATGATGTTGTTGGTCTAAATAGCTTCTCTCGAGTAAGTGTTAGGAACGAGGCTACTTTAGCTTCAGGTGGGGGGAAGGAGTTGAACTTCAAAGGTAAGCTATCAACAGATAGTAACTTTTTTGAGTTTTTCTCATTCGATCTTATTGATGGCGTGCCTTCATCAGTATTATCTACTTCAGGTAGTGCTGTTATTACCGAAACCTTAAGCAAAAGGTTGTTCGGAGAAAAAAGTCCGATAGGAGAAGAACTGCTCATTGAAAAAGGAAAAGAGGTATATACCATTACCGGTTTGGCAAAAGATCCGCCATCTAATAGCACCATTCAGTTTGAGTTGGTCACTTATCAGGAAGGAATATTTAAGAATAATTTCGAGCAGACCTCTGGTTTAAGAAATGTTATCACCTATCTCAAGTTACAACCAGATGTGTCACTAGATAATGTGCTGGATAAAATAGATGCCGCAAAAAACAAGACTCCTTATACCGTAATGACTAAGGATCAGGTTTATGGATTGTCCCCAATCACAGATCAAAGGCTTTATGCTGATTATGTCGTCACATTTTTCGAGAAAAATGACATTCGTTATCTACAGTTGTTTGGGGGTATAGCTGTAGTGGTACTTCTATTGGCCATTATTAACTACATCAACCTTGTCACTGCGCAGGCTGCTAAAAAGGCTAAGGAGATAGGGCTTCGAAAAGTGATTGGAGCAGGGAAGTTCCAGTTGATGATCTATCAGTTTGCTGAGTCAATTGTGGTGGTTGTGTTTTCTTTTGTTTTGGCATTTGCTATTACGGAAAGGTTACTGCCACAATTCAATTCGCTACTCAATAAAGATGTAACCCTTCAATACTTTGGCTCAACGTTTTTTCTATGGGTTATTGTCTCAGGGGGACTTATTGGCTTATTGTCTGGCTTGTACCCGGCTATTCAAATAATGAAGGTAAAGCCTCTCGCCATTATTAAGTCATCATCTAGCGGTAGTAAGCAAAATACAAGTTTCAGAAAGGTTTTAGTGCTTTTCCAATTTACCGTTACGGCTATCCTGATTTGTTGTCTATCCATTATGATCGGCCAAATGGATTATCTGAAACAAAAAGATCTTGGGTTTGCTCCCGAAGCGCTTATTAGCGTCACGTTAGATAGTGATTCTACACAGTCATATTTTCCTTTGCAGCAAGAATTTTTGAAGATACCCGGAGTTCAAAAAGCAAGTTTAGGTGGGTTTAAGCCAGGTGGATACGCATACATATCGGCTATGGATGCACCGAATGTTCAAGGAGAGGATGCCAACGGACTTGGAGGAGACGCCATAATTGGAGATGCTTCTTTTATAGATGTGATGGAGATGGAGGTTTATTGGGAAGAACACGATAAGGCCATTGAAGAATTCAAGGAAGGACAAGTGATTATCAATAAATCTATGGCGGAAAGCATAGGAGCGCTTGATAATCCAGAAGACAAACGCATCTATGGATGGAATGATAAGGTGGGAAAAAAGGTGGTTGCTATTGTTGAAGATTTCCACATGAAATCCTTAAAAGACGTGATTGAGCCCATATCTATCTACTACTTGAATGATTGGGGGGTACATAACATTCTTGTTAAGGTAGATATGAATAACCTTTCAGCCACTCTGGCGGGGTTGGGAGATCGATATGAATCATTTTTTGGAAGGCCTTTTGAATTTAGCTTTCTAGACGATGAGATTGCCGAGTTCTACAAGAAAGAAGAGGGTCAGTTTAAACTATTCCAGCTTTTTTCTACAATCGCATTGATTATTTCCCTTCTTGGGTTGGTTGCATTGACTATATATAGCCTCGAACAGCGCAGAAAAGAAGTCAGCATTAGAAAAGTTTTAGGAGCCTCAGTCCAAAGGCTTATTCTTATGCTCAATAAGGAATATTCTGTTCTTGTACTAATAGCTTTTATCATAGCCTCTCCAATAGCCTATTACGCCATGCAAGACTGGCTGCAGGAATTTAAATACAGAATAAGCTTGAGCCCTTTGACTTTTATAGGAGCCTTTTTAGGGTTTCTTGCTTTGAGTTGGCTGGTCACTATTGCTCAATCATTGAGAGTATCCAGAGAGAATCCTGCAGATGTACTGAGAGATGAGTAAATGAAAAGAGACGGTTTCTATGGTAAGTAGTACTGACTACCTGACCCATAGAAATCGTCTCATTTTTCAAATTAATAAGGTCTGTTTGTTTTACGCCTCGGTTTTTGCCATTCTGTTCCGAGTATTTTCATCCAGATAAATCTTTCTCATACGAATGTTCTTGGGAGTAATTTCCAGGTATTCGTCTTTTTGAATGTACTCCATAGCTTCTTCTAAGGAGAATCTCTTTGGAGGCGCAATTTTGGAGTTGTCGTCAGAACCGGCAGCACGCATGTTGGTTAGCTTTTTTCCTTTTTGAACGTTCACTACCAGATCGTTCTCACGCGTGTGTTCTCCAATAACCTGTCCTGTATAGAGGTCTTCGCCAGGAGCCACAAAGAAAACGCCTCGGTCTTGTAGTTTGTCGAACGAATAGGCCGTGCCCGGTCCGTTTTCCATAGAGATAAGCGAGCCGTTTATTCTGCCTTTGATTTCGCCTTTGTATGGCTGGTAATCTTTAAAGCGATGGTTCATAACAGCTTCTCCACCCGTGGCGGTCAATACGTTATTTCTTAAGCCAATCAACCCTCTCGAAGGAATTTCGAACTCAAGGTGTTGCTGGTCGCCTTTAGGCTCCATAATCTTGAGCTCTCCTTTACGTTGTGTCGCCAGTTCTATTACTTTACCGGCTACTTCAGAAGGCACATCTACTACCAGCGTTTCAATAGGTTCGCACTTCTTGCCATCTATTTCTTTGAGAATTACCTGAGGCTGACCCACCATGAGCTCATAACCTTCTCGTCTCATGGTTTCTATAAGCACAGACAGGTGGAGAATTCCACGACCATACACCAAAAACTTGTCCTCAGAGTCGGTAGGTTGAACTTTTAGAGCCAAGTTTTTCTCCGTTTCTTTCATCAGACGGTCTCTTAGGTGTCTGGATGTAACAAACTTACCTTCTGAACCAAAGCCCGGAGAGTTGTTAATGGTGAAGAGCATGTTCATTGTAGGCTCGTCAATAGAAATACGCGGAAGTGGTTCCGGATTGTCAAAGTCGGTGAGCGTATCACCAATTTCAAAGTTTTCCAGTCCAACTATGGCGCAGAGGTCGCCTGCTTTAACCTCCGTAACTTTTACTCGGCCAAGACCTTCAAAAACCTGAAGTTCTTTAATCCGAACTCGCTGAATTGAACCATCGGCCTTGGTTAGTCCCATAGATTTGCCTTCTTCCAGCTTGCCCTGATACACCCTTCCAATGGCTATTCGGCCCACATAAGAGGAGTAATCGAGAGAGGTAACCTGAAACTGAGGAGTACCTTCCGGGCTTGGGGCTTCCGGAATTACCTCGAGAATTTTATCAAGCAGTGGAGTAATGTCTTCAGTAGGTTGCTTCCAGTCGGTGCTCATCCAGCCTTGCTTGGAAGAACCATAAACGGTTTCGAAATTGAGCTGTTCTTCTGTAGCATCAAGATTAAACATTAGGTCGAAAACCTGTTCGTGAACCTCGTCTGGTCGGCAGTTTTCTTTGTCTACCTTGTTTACTACAACTATTGGAGTTAGTCCCAGGCCCAGGGCTTTGCTAAGCACAAAGCGTGTTTGTGGCATTGGGCCTTCGAAGGCATCCACCAACAGCAATACACCATCGGCCATTTTAAGAACACGTTCTACTTCTCCGCCAAAGTCTGCGTGACCGGGAGTGTCTATAATGTTAATCTTAACCCCTTTGTAGGTCACCGATACGTTTTTGGAAAGAATGGTAATCCCTCTTTCACGCTCCAGATCGTTGTTGTCCAGAATCAATTCACCAGATTCCTGATTTTCTCTGAATAGTTTAGAGGCGTGAATAATTTTGTCTACCAGGGTAGTCTTGCCATGGTCTACGTGAGCAATAATGGCAATATTTCTAATGCTTTGCATAACAGCTTTTCAAATCGAGCGGCAAAGGTAGGGTTTTAATATGACTTCAGTGTTATGCGCCTGAAAATAGTACAAGGTGGTGTGTGGAATGAGAATCAGTAATTGGTGAAATGGTCAATAGTTATTGGTGACGGGGTAGTTGGGGGATTGTTGAAATGGAGAATCATAGAACTAGACCCTTTAGGAGTTAATTTCATCGTTAGAGCCTTCTAAGATTTTCCAATCTATTTAATGGACAAGTTCAGAATGACGGCCTTTGAAGCTTTTAAGACAGCTTCATCACCGGCATGGAGAACAACCCTTGAAAAGTTACTCTTGTGGGTGGCTTCTATTAAGTTTTTCGAATTCGGCAATCTGCTCTTTCAGTCGATTAATCTGTTCAGAGGGAAGAATGTTTTAATAGGCTCCCACAATAATTTCTAACTATACATGCCTGGACTTTGCCATAAGGTTATTGATTTGATTGAGCCGATGAAGGGCCCCATCGCCTTTTTCAACAATTGACTCCAGCTTTCGCTCCAATTCTATTGGGCCAACTTTGGCTTTGACCACATCTTGGTCGGTAAAGCTCTCTATAACTCTCGAAATGGTTTTTCGATAAACAATGAGTATAAAAGCAATTACTACAGGCCAGGATAGGAGCAGGTAGCCAATTCGCTCAATTATTTCTAAGGTATTGATGGTGTTCATATGGTTAAGGTTTATGGAAGGATTTGTAGTGGCAATGGAGTTCAGCAGATTGTTAGTACCATCGTCAACTTATAATCACGCACGCCATAGCGTAATTGAATAAACTCAAATTGATGGGGGATTCCAAATATTATTGGCAGAGGCTATGGCTGTTAGTGGCTGATTCACAGGTCGTACCGCAAGCATAATCTGCTTTTATGATTAGGCATGTGTGGAATGTGGTTGATTAGACAGAATGTAAACTACCGGATTAACTATGGCCATTATCGCGTTGACCATCGTAGTAGTTTTTTAGAATAGAGTCCATTTCTGACCGACCCTCTATAATGGACAACACTTTCTCCCAGATATCATTTGGAATGAGTTCGCGAAGTGGTTGCTCAACCCGGGGGATACGATCGAACACCTTTTTTACTTTGCCGTCCCAAACCTTGTAGTATTTAACCAGATCGTCAGGGTAAACCACTTTGCGTTTGGTGCCCTCATCAGAGGCTCTAAAGGGGTAAGGAATATTCAGATAGCCGTAGTCATCGGTCAGTTGTTCTCCCGGTTGAATGTCTCTAATGGCAATTTCAAAGTCGTAGGCCGTAGAAAGACAGTTGGAGTTGAAGCTGTGGTTTACAAACCTTCCATTGTCCCAGCAGAGCACAAAATTGCCTTTGTTGTTTCTATAGGTATAGGTATCGAGTATTTGCTGATAGATAGGCTCCATTTGCTGAAATTCAGACGGGCTGAATTCACGGTCAAGCTTATCGAGTGCCCAGGTAATGGTGCCTGCCGGGATGAAATCTGTGGCCACAACTCCGTAGCCTATTTCTTTGCTGATAAACTTCAGCTCTGTGTTTGGGTGTATCATGGTTTCTGAAATCAAAAAGTGGCTCTCAGTTGTCCCGGATTTGATTTCCCGACTTGCTGTGGAGTTGGATGAAAATATAGCTTGAATTGAACTACCAAACAATGGGTGCTCAATGATGATTTTCGAAGTATTCGAAAGCGTCTATTATATCCAGATAAGCTCCGTCAAAACCAGCATCAATAATTTTCTTTAAGTAGGAGCTGTCATTTCCATAAATAATCTGCTGCCAGCCTTTATCCCAATAATTCACCTTATAATTGCCCTCCCAATCGGGGTTTTCGGCCTTAATCCATGCCGGACTACCAACCTGCCATTCACTTTGCCAATAATATCTGTAGTCTTCGGCTTCACCTATGCTCATATAAGAGACAACAAGTCGTTTTCCCCCATTGGCCTTGGTCTTTAGCTTCTCAAGGTCACTGGAGCTTAGTGGCTTGTCGTGGAAAAAGAGATCCAGAATAAGTAAGTCGTAGTTGGTTTTGGCGAGTGCTTCTATGAGGGCTGTTTTTGTCCGAAAATTTGAATAATTGAGCAAGTAGAGGAAGTTTTTAGCTTCTGAAATACGAAGGATATCCCTGCTGTTTTCATTAAAGACACAAGAGGGGTATGACGGTATTTCATCTAAGTTTCTCCTGTGGGCTGCAAAAGAGATAAAGTCATTGCGCTTATTCTGCCTATAAGACTTGTTTACTTTAGACTTGGAGTGGCAATAGTCTGTAGTGAGTACTTCTACACCGTTTTTTTCAAAGAGCAGACACAGATTGAGCATGAACTGTTGGTCGGCAGACGGAGTGGGCTTATTGTCTTTGCTGTAGCCATAAAATAAATCTTCGCGTCCGGTAGCGTCTATGGCATTCAGGTAGTCCAGGTAGGGCACCCCACTGGCATCTCCGGAAGATGTGGCCAGTTCCTGTCCGTTTTGAGGAATTATTAGAAAGTCGGCATTTTGTTGCTTGGCATAGACGCTAAGATTCTTTACAAAATTCCGCATTTCCTGCCTGTAGTCGGTGTGGTGAGAGGTAGGCCGGGCGGCACCGGAATTGTTCCATGTTTCGGAGGTATGAAAGACCCCCAGAAGGGAGAAGATTATAGGTAGAATGCTTACTGTCTTTTTCATATCATTAGGTTAGCGTGGTTATTGGGTAAACTCGCCAATGTGCCAGAGTACAGTGCTTGGATCGTGTACGAAAAACTCTCGGCCCCATGCTTCATTTTTAATTTCTGATATACGCACTGTAGGGTACTTATGCTCTAAATTCAAAGTCAACAGTTCAGCTCTAAATGCCTCTATGTTGTCTACTTCCAGAAACAGCATGGTATTTTCTACCCAATCCTTTACAAAATATTTCTGAAGATAGAAGGCCACATTGTTTTTAAGCTTATACACGCACATATCGTGCGAAAGCTCTATTTCCTGAAAACCAAAAGCCCGGTAAAAACTCCTCGATGCTTCATAGTCTTTGGCTCCTATAAACGGGCGGATGCTTTTGGCTTGTTGTTTCATGGTTTAAAAATCATAGATATAAAGGTCGAAAAAGTGATTGAATTATAGGCGTTTGCACTGAATTAAGCTCACAGCAATGCTTTTACGGTACGGTTTAATAAACAAACAAGTGGCTATCAATTTATAAAATGTCTTACAGCGTCTGCGATGTTGTGATGGGCTTTTCTGCAGAGGTTAAGTCCGTTTTTCGTCAGGTTTAGAAGCTGAGGGTTGCTTTGTGGTGTATCCGTAGGCCAGCCCACCCAATAACCAAATAGGTGCTGAAATGAGCAATTCCCTGGCCTGAAGCTCTTCGTTTTTCAGTAGAGGCATAATGCATGATGTAATCACAAACATTAATATACCCCAAACCAAACCATTAATGATCCACCGTTTCATGCCGTGTGTTATTTTTAGCCATAGGCTTAAAATAAAGACTTGTTCACAGGAGATCAAACAGATAGTGCGTTGTTTATCGATATTCCGGATTGTCGAAATTCCATCGTTTACCATTTTCCCAATCCTTTCGGGAATTGCCATAGGAGGGGTAGCCTTCTGCCTTCTTAAGGAGTTGAGCAAGGTGCAAGAGGTTGTAGGTCATAAACGTGGTGTATCGGTTAGTAAACTCGTTCTTAACCGCGCCCGATTCTTCATCCAAATAGCTGGGGCCGGGGCCTATTTCACCCAGCCAACCACAATCGGCTTGGGGAGGTATGGAGTAGCCAATGTGCTGTAAAGCATAAAGAATAGACATGGCGCAATGCTTGGCTCCATCTTCGTTGCCGGTAATTACACAGCCTCCAACCTTGCCGTAGTATAGGTATTGGCCTTTGCTGTTTGTTTGGCCACTTAGGCTGTAAAGCCGTTCGATCAGCTTTTGAGCTTCAGAAGATTTCTCTCCCAGCCAAATAGGAGTGCCAATCACCAGAATATCAGCCCTCAGAATTCGTTCGGAAAGTTCCGGCCATTCATCTTTTGGCCAGCCGTGTTCTTCCATGTTCGGAAATACCCCGCTGGCTACCTCATGGTCTATTAGCCGAAGCTCATCGACCGTTACGCCTTCTTTGCGCATAATTGTCTTAGACAAACGCATGAGGCCTTCCGTATGGCTTTGTTCTGGCGAACGTTTAAGGGTGCAGTTCACATAGATGGCTAAGAGGTTAGAGAAATCCATAAGTATTTAGCTATCAGATTTTTAATGTACGCGTTTTATCGGACGTATACATTAGAGGGAATCGATAAATCGTTTAATCTCGCTCTTAGCTTTTCCAGTCTTTCTCTGAATTCTCCCCAGAAGTTCATCTTCCTGACCCTCCGTATAAGTAAGATCGTCATCAGTAAGATTAGCATATTCTTGTTTTAATTTTCCTTTTACAATGTTCCAGTTGCCTTTCAGTTTGTCTATTGTTGCATTCATAGTTTTATCTTTTGGTTCACCCTAAGAAATCCAAGGATGGTGCCATAGCCTTTGGTCGCTGAGGTTTGTGGTTAAATGTTTGATTTTCAGTATTTTGAATTATAGTGTGTTTTGTTTGGGTGGAAAGGTATTCTACACTATCGGGAAAATATTTCTCGAAATGACAGGGAGTAGGGGGCTTATGGAGCCTGAACGGCCACTTTAGCAGTATTTGGTTGTTGGCCGGAAATAGCCAACTGGCAAAATAGTGCTATCTTCCTAACCAATAAACACCCAATCATGAAAAGACATTTAAAGGTAGCCTCTCTGCTGATAGCACTTTCTCTGTTGCTAAGCAGTAAATGCCAAAACACAGGCGAAGACGAACGCGAACATAGATTCGGATACGTGAATTTTAACCTAGGAGAATCGCCCGTGTCGTCACCCGGTAGGCAAGAACTTTCATTGTACGGTTGCAACACGGAAATAACTACCCGCGGTACGATATGGAACGGGCAGGAAAATCTGGAGTGGAATACCAAGAACCAGGTGCTGGAAAATGTACCCTTTGGGTATAGAGAAGAAGACGGCCGTAAATACTTTATCTCCAAGTATTACATGGCTTCTCCTCCTGTTATGGAACTGATGACCGCCAATGCGGGAGAAAAGGCAGCAAGAGCTAACATTGGTCTAGTTATCCCAGACCAGTTTACTTTTTTTGGTGAAAAGCCTGTGCAAATAGTACACCTGGACTATACCATTTTAGAGCCGGTATATCTGAATTATGTGGAGGTGGACTATTATTTCCGGCCAGGAAAAAATGAAATGTCTTGCGGAGATTTGGGAGTGGATCTGATTCCTCTGAATATTCGATGTAAAGATTTTTTATGGCGCAACAAACCCTCTACAGGTTCTATTCAAGAGGCAAAAGGAGCTTCCGGAATAGGCAGACTAAAAAATGAGAAAGGACAGAATCAGGTATTTTTACCAAGTTATGGTCCCAACGGGGAAGACTGTCTTGATTGCACCATTACCATATTAGACGATATTCTTCTGAACCACGAAGTGTTTTTTGCCACTGAAGACGGGTTTTCTAAAACCATTAGCCTGACGGATTTTTATAAAAAGAATGGCCACGAAATGCCTATTCCTCTGGCATGTCGGCCGCGCTTCGAACTTCCTGCGGGGTGTAAGCCTAACGATTGAAACACTCAGGCTGAACCCTGTTAACGATTACCGCTGATGGTAAGCTGTTGACCTTGACCATTGGAGAAACTTGTGGTCAGTATACGAGGCCGAACATCTTTGTTTTCCTGTTCCACAATGGTTATTGCCCCGGTAGGAGTGGAGAACCTGGCAAGGAAAGATTCTTGCTCCGTCAGGCTGTTCCTAAGCCCCAGTGTATGGAGTAAACCTACCAACAGTTCACCGCCCTCTATAACTACCTCCTTAAGCCCATTGAAACCATTGCTGTGAATAGTAAACTCTCCGGTGGCCGGGTTTGGGTGGTGGTAAGTAATAAAAAAAATATGACTCAGGGGCGAGTATTCAGGAAAGGCAATGTAAGTCCACAAACTGCCGTTAGTCACCTCATGTTCAATGTTCAACTGGCGTAGAGCTAAAACTATTTTGTGGTGTTCCGGCCCTGTAAGCGCTAGGTAGGCTCCGGTATAATGTTGTTCAATTAAGGTCTTGTATTTTAGGGCTACATCGTCAGTTGGCTGTCCTTTTAAACTCATAAGCTCTACATAGCTGCCGTTTTCAAATTTGACATGAGCATTGAGTAAGCCGTTGGAGTGCAGTCTTCCGGGTTTTAAAGTAAAACCCATGGAAACGAACCTGTTTTTGGCGCTATCGAGGTTGGAATAGGCATACACCACATGGTCAATCTGTAAATTTTGAGCAACGGCAAGAATTGGGCAAGCAATCCATAGAAAGGCAAAGAACAAAAAATATGTAGAAACGACCGGTCTGGACATAAAGCGCTGTTATGTTCAGTGAATTTGGTCAAAAGCGGCCTGGCAATCAATACCTTCCAAAATAAAAGGAGACTACGTTCCACACTTTAGGCTTGAATAAACCAAAACCAATTAGTGTTGAATGTCAACCCAACCTCTTTCTATCTTTCCAGCGTTTTTCCTTCAGAGTAGTTTCAATCTTGGTTTTTTTTAAAACTTCCGGGCTGATCCTTAGAGCTTAGTTTCGATTTGCCCATTTTTTGCTACTTACTAGCTCGATGACCCGCATTGTTAAGGCTAACCACAAAAAGCGATAATGAACCCTTCAATCATAAAGAGTTTCTACTCAGTGTTCCATCCACGAGTCTCCAGATATTCAAAGGGTTGCTGTCTTTGAGAGCATCGGGTAGTGCCTCTTGCGGAAAATCCTGATAGCAAACGGGGCGCACAAAACGCTTAATAGCCGCAGTGCCTACAGAGGTAGTTTGTGGAGCCGTAGTAGCCGGAAAAGGGCCTCCATGTACCATAGAATGGCATACTTCAACACCAGTTGGGAAGCCATTGAACACAATTCTACCTACCTTCTCTTCCAGAATACTTACCAGTTCCGCATACTCTCGTAAATCTTCTTCCGTACCATGTATAGTGGCCGTCAGGTGGCCTTCCAGACCTCTGGCAAACTGAAGTATTTCTTCTTTGGCCGATGCATTGACCAACAAAGTAGCCGGCCCGAATACTTCTTCTTGCAGGGCTTTGTTTTGTAGCACCGTGGTTATGTGCGCTTCAAATATTTGGTTAACAGCTTTATTGCCTTCAGCCACGCCTGTTGAATGACTAAGTTCTGTTACACCCGGGCTACTTTTAAGTTGTTCTACGCCCAGATTAAAGGCACTTTTAATTCCTTGCGAGAGCATGATGCCTTCGGCCGAAGTTTCATTGCAGGCCGCCAATGTTTTCTTAAACTGGTCTGTATGCTCGCTTGAAGGGAGTACCACCAGACCGGGGTTGGTACAGAACTGACCCACTCCGAGAGTAAACGAGCCTGCTAGTCCCTTGGCAAGGGCTTCCGCTTTACTTGCCAAGGCTCCCGGAAGCATAAATACCGGGTTGGTGCTGCCCATTTCTGCATAAACAGGAATAGGCTCGGGACGTTGATTGGCCGCATCGAAAAGTGCTTTTCCGCCCCTATAAGAGCCTGTAAAACCAACCGCTTTAATGTTTGGGTCATTTACCAGGGCCATACCTACTGCTATGGTTTTACCCTGAACAAGAGAGAATACTCCTTCCGGTAGGTTACACGCCTTGGCTGCTTTGAGAATAGCTTGAGCCACCAATTCGGAGGTACCCGGATGCAAAGGGTGGCCTTTTACAATAACCGGGCAACCGGCTGCAAAGGCCGAAGCCGTATCGCCACCGGCTACTGAAAAAGCAAGTGGGAAATTACTGGCTCCAAAAATAGCCACAGGGCCAAGTGGCCGTTGCATTTGCCGCACGTCAGGCTTTGGAAGTGGCACCCGGTCGGGGTCAGCGCGGTCAATTCGGGCATCAACCCACGAACCTTCACGTACTACTGAGGCAAACAGCTTGAGCTGGTTCATAGTACGGCCTCGCTCGCCTTCCAGTCTGGGGCGTGGTAGAGCCGTTTCTTCCATGCATCGTTCAATTAGGGCGTCACCCAGAGCCAAAAGTTCATTGGCAATAGTCTCCAGAAAAAGGGCTTTTTGCTCATTATCTATTTGCTTAAAAGATGAATAGGCTTTTTTGGCAAGGGCGGTTGCCTGTTGAATTTCTTCTTCCGTAGCCTCAAAAAAGTCTGTGGGCAGATTTTCAGAGTTGGCAGGATTAATTGCCTTGAAAGTGTCTTTTCCCTTAGCAGAGGTAGAAAATCCGATGAATTGATGTCCGGTAAGCGAAGCCATAGGTTTGTTTTGGGTTTGAAATCAATGTCAGGCCAAAATTATGGGCTTTCTTTTCAGGCGCAACCTTCATCACCAATATCTGCTGATTAAATAATTAAGGTTAGCAATATGAAAGGCTTCTGCTATTTTCAACCAAACCTTAAAATACATGATGAAGAATATACAACTGCTGATTTGTGCTTTGTTGATGGCCCTGCCGGGTATCATGGAGGCACAAATACCACACCCCAGAGAGACATTTGGCCATGAAGTTGGAGCCGATTATAAGTTGGCCGATTATGACCAGATGCTTGAATACTACGACAAGCTTGCCGCTTCTACCGAGCGTGTACAGATGGTAGAAATTGGTAAATCGGTTATGGGACGTCCCATAAAGCTCTTTTTTATTTCCAGCGAGAAAAATATGGCTCAGTTGGAGCGATGGAGAGAGATTAGTGAAAAACTATCTAGGGCAGAGATTTCTGAGGCCGAGGCCCGGCAGCTGGCCAAAGAAGGTAAGGCCATTGTGTGGTTCGATGGCGGAATGCATGCCACGGAGCGGGCTCACGCACAAATGACTTCTGAGCTGGCCTGGAGAGTTGCCGCAGAGGAATCGGAGGAAATGCAAAAGATCAGGGAAAACGTAATTACTCTTATTGTTCCCGTAATGAATCCCGATGGACTTGATATTGTAGTTGATTGGTATCGTAAAAACCTAGGAACACCTTTCGAAAATACCTCTCCACCAATTCTGTATCAGAAATACGTGGGGCACGATAACAACAGGGATTGGTTTATGAACAATATGCCCGAGACAAAGGCAGTTACCCAGGTGCTATACCACGAGTGGTATCCTCAAATTGTACACAACCATCACCAGACCGCACCGCGTTGGGCCATGATATTTATTCCGCCTTTCAGAAGCCCGGTAAACCAAAAAATCCATCCCGGTGTTACCACCGGAGTTAATCTAGTGGGAACGGCCATGGCCAATCGCTTTGCCATGAAGAAAATGCCAGGGGCCATAGCCACCACGGGCTATTCTATGTTCTGGAATGGAGGTATGAGAACGGCTCCTTACTATCATAACCAGATAGGAATACTCACAGAAACGGCTCAACCCAGCCCAACACCTACTGAGTATGACCCTGAGCGATTCCCCGAAACAGTGGGGGGTAAGGCCTCAAACGGAACAGAGATTTTCTATCCATTTCCATGGAAAGGCGGAATGCTTCATTTTAGAAGTGCTGTGGATTACATGCTGGAGGCATCGATGGCTGTTCTTGATTTGGCAGCCGACAAGAAAGACGAGTTTCTTTACAACATCTATAGCATGGGACGCGATGCTATAGAAGATCGGTCTGGCGCCTTTGCCTATGTTATTCCCAAAGACCAGTGGAATCCAAGTGAAGCCATAAACTTAACCAATATACTAATGCAGGGTGGCATAGAGGCTCATAGAGCAACGGCTCCTTTTACAGTAAATGGGAAGACCTATGAGGCCGGATCTATCATATTCTACGGAAGTCAGGCTTTTAGACCCTTCCTTGCCGATTTAATGGAGAAGCAGGTGTATCCTGATCAGTTTCGTTATCCGGGAGGGCCTCCAATGCCGCCATACGATCTGGCAGGATGGACGCTGCCATTGCAAATGGGAGTAACTGTAGACCGCATAACCGATACCTTCAACGCTTCGGCAGAAGAGATCACTGAAAAACTTGTGCCTGAAGCAGGGCAAGTTGCTGGCTCGGGTCGCTATGGATACGTATTTTCCAACAAAGACAACCTGAGTGCCAAGGCCATTAACCGATTGCAAAAAGCCGGTTATACGGTGAGTTTATTGAAAGCGGACGATGACAATGCCAAAGCCGGTTCTGTAGTAGTAAGAAGCAAGAGAGGGCTGGATGATGAAGTGCAGAAGCTAAGTGCAGAGCTTGGCCTGGACTTTACGCGTCTGGCTAAGGCTCCGGCAGCACCCATGGAAGAACTAAACCGCGTGAAGGTTGGAATTTATAAATCGTGGCAGGCCAATATGGACGAAGGGTGGACACGCTGGATGCTGGAGCAGTTTGAGTTTGATTTGGATACCCTGCACAATGAGCAAATTCAGTCGGGCAATCTCTCTCAATACAGTGCACTTATTTTCCCCTCTCAGAGTGGGAGAGGCATCATGCAGGGGCATAGCCAGGGAAGAATGCCTGAAAAATTTGTGGGAGGAATTGGTGAAGAAGGTGTAAAAGCTCTCGATACTTACGCCAAAAGCGGAGGAACCATCATTTTCTTCGATGCTTCCAGCGACTTTGCTATCGAACAGTTCAAACTACCGGTCAAAAATGTACTCAGTGGTTTGAAGGATACAGAGTTCTTTATACCCGGGTCACTCATCAGGACAGATATTGATACTTCCAATCCGTTGGCGTTTGGTATGATGAACCAAGTTGCCGCTTCATTCGATAATAGCGGAGCCTTTGCTGTAGAAAGTGGAGCTCAAGGTATCGAAGAAGTAGCAAGATATGCTTCAGACGATCTACTAATGAGTGGTTGGGCCATGGGAGAAGAAAAGTACCTGGCCAATACTTCGGCCATGCTCAATGTGAACTATGGAGGAGGTAACCTTGTGTTATTTGGCTTCAAACCACAGTTTAGAGGTCAGCCCAGAGGTACTTACAAGCTTATCTTTAACTCCATTTATCAGGGAGCAAAAAAGAATAAGATAAACACGAAGAGATAAAACCGGCCTCAGAGTCTCCTAAAAGGGCCTCGGAGATTAATGGTTCTTCAGAGTTCTCTGTGAGAGCCTCTTATGGATAGAAATAGTTGTCATTCCCGCGAAGGCGGGAATCTCCAAATCAGTACAACCAATAATTAGCCCACGGTTTAAACCGCGGGCTAATTTATTTATGTTCCTGCCAAATTTGATTCTCTAAAATCTGACTTCAGGAATCTAAAAACTATCTTTGCAGCCATGACGAAAACGGATTTCAAAAGACATACTGTTACAGCTGCTTTGCCCTATGCCAATGGTCCTGTTCATATTGGCCACCTGGCAGGGGTATATATTCCGGCAGATATTTATGTGCGCTATTTGCGTTCCAAGGGAGAAGATGTGGCCTTTATTTGTGGTTCCGATGAACACGGAATGGCCATTACCATGCGTGCCCGAAAAGAAGGTATAGACCCTCAGCAAATCGTAGATAAATACCACGGCATGATCAAAAAAAGCTTTGATCAACTAGGTGTTTCTTTTGATATCTATTCACGCACTTCCAACTCGGTGCATCATGAGACAGCGCAAGAATTCTTCAAAAAGCTTTACAAGGAAGGGAAGTTTGAGGAGCGCGTAAGTGAGCAATACTTTGATGAGGAGGCCAAGCAATTTTTGGCAGACCGCTATATTACAGGTACCTGCCCTAAGTGCAACCATCCATCAGCCTATGGCGATCAGTGTGAGAATTGTGGTACTTCACTCAACCCAACCGATCTGATCAACCCTAAATCTACACTCACAGGAAATCCACCCGTACTTAAAGAAACTAAACATTGGTATCTGCCCCTGCAGAACTATGAAAAGTGGCTCAATCAATGGATAGTAGAAGGACATAAGAATGATTGGAAGCCCAACGTGTGGGGCCAATGTAAGTCCTGGATTGACGGAGGTTTGCAGCCTCGAGCCATGACACGGGATTTAGATTGGGGGATTCAAGTGCCAGTTCAGGGAGCCGATGGTAAAGTACTCTACGTTTGGTTTGATGCCCCAATCGGTTATATCTCGGCTACCCGCGAGTGGGCTGCAGAGAAGGGAATAGATTGGGAGCCTTACTGGAAAGACAAAGACACCAAGCTGGTGCACTTTATTGGTAAAGACAACATTGTGTTTCATTGCATTATTTTTCCTGCCATTCTCAAGGCGCATGGCGATTATATTTTACCGGAAAATGTTCCGGCCAATGAATTTTTAAACCTGGAAAACGATAAGATATCGACCTCAAGAAACTGGGCCGTTTGGTTGCACGAATACCTTCAGGAGCTTCCCGGTAAGCAAGATGTGCTACGATATGCCCTTTGTGCCAATGCTCCCGAAACCAAAGACAACGATTTTACCTGGAAAGACTTTCAGGCTAGAAACAATAGCGAACTTGTAGCCATATTGGGCAACTTTGTTAACCGGGCAGTGGTTCTTACCCACAAGTATTTTGAAGGAAAAGTGCCTGAGCGGGGAGAGCTATTCGATATCGATAGAGAAGTACTTCATGCCCTGGGTCAGGTACCCAAGAAAGTAGGCGATTCCATAGAACGTTATAGGTTTAGAGAGGCTCTTGCGGAGATGATGGACCTGGCAAGAATAGGCAATAAATACCTTGCTGACACCGAGCCATGGAAACTGATAAAAACCGATGAAGAACGAGTAAAGTCCATTCTAAACATTGCTTTGCAATTGGTAGCTAATCTGGCTATCGTAGCTGAGCCGTTTATACCCTTCAGTACGGCAAAACTAAGCGATTTCCTTAACCTCGGACAATTAGATTGGTCAGTTGCCGGCTCTGACGATCTGCTCAAGGCAGGCCATGAATTGAAGCAACCGCAATTGCTTTTCGAGAAAATAGAAGATAAAACCATAGAAGAACAAATTCAGAAACTGGAGAATACTAAGAAACAAAACCAAATGGAGAACAAAGAAGTAGAAGTAGCCCCACTCAAAGAAACCATTGTATTTGACGATTTTATGAAATTGGACCTTAGGGTAGGAACCATTTTGGAAGCCAAACGAGTAGAGAAGTCCAATAAGCTACTTCAGTTTTTGGTAGATACTGGTGTGGATAAACGCACCATTTTGAGTGGAATTGCCAAGCATTATTCTCCTGAAGAAATGGTTGGTAAACAAGTAACCATTGTGGCCAATTTAGCTCCAAGGCCAATGATGGGCACGGTTTCAGAAGGCATGATTCTGATGGCTGAAGACGCAGAAGGTAACCTAAGGCTTATTCAACCCAATGAAAACGTAAGCCCGGGTTCTACCGTAAGTTAGTTTAAGGTTAATGGTTTAAAGGGGGTAAACCGGTGCTAAAACCTGCCTGCTGAGAGCTATGGTAAAGGTAGGGCGTTTATGGTGAAGCTATTCCCTCCCAGAGGATTTAAGGCTGTCCATAACCATGTACTCCAAACTATAAACTCTGAACAATGAACCAGAAACCCTGAACCTTGAACATAAAACAGTTTCATGAAAATAAATGCGCAACGCTTGTTGGAAAACCTCGATCGCTATGCTCAAATAGGGAAGAAGGGCAGAATTGGTGTGGAGCGCATAGCCCTGTCTAAAGAAGACAAAGAGGCGAGAGATTTACTCAAAACCCAAATGACTGATGCCGGACTGGAAGTTCATATCGATCAGTTGGGTAATATGATTGGGCTTAGAAAAGGCAAGTCTGAAGGTAAGCCGGTGGCTTTTGGGTCACACCTCGATACTGTCTATTCGGGAGGCCGATACGATGGCGCACTGGGAGTACTTGCGGGTTTAGAATTGATTCATACGCTCAATGACAATCATATCGAAACAGACAAACCTTTGGCGCTCGTCAACTTTACCAATGAAGAAGGCGTGAGGTTTGCACCTGATATGATGGGCAGCCACGTCTATGCGGGAATGGCCGATCTTTCTGAAATTCTCAACTCACCAGCCTATGATAATCCCAATGAAACGGTTGGAAGCTGTCTTAAGTCCATTGGCTATGCCGGCAAAATGAAACCAGGCACTATTGAGTTCGATTCATTTTATGAGCTACACATTGAGCAAGGCCCGGTATTGGAACTGGAGCAAATAAATATTGGGGTTGTGGAATTGGTGCAGGGTATTTATTGGACGCGTTATGTGATAAAAGGCGAAGCAAACCATGCAGGAACCACTCCATTGTATTACCGCAAAGATGCCGGTTTTGCCTCTGCCAAAGTTCAACAGTTTGTGGGAGAATATGCTCGAAAGCGAGATAGTCGGGTATTGACTACCGTGGGGTCGGTAAAGTTTAGTCCGGGGGCAATCAATATAGTCCCTGAAAGTGCAGCCTTTACCCTGGATGTTCGTAGCACTGACGAAACGCTTCTCAAAGAGGCACAGAAAGATATCGATGCTTATATAAATGAAGTGGTAGCGAGCGATAAGCTGTTATTGGAAAGAGAGGAAATGGTACGATTTGGCCCGGTTCGTTTCCCATTAGCCATGACTGACAGTGTGCAGCATGCCACTAAATCTTTGGGATTGACCTATAAAAGAATGCCTAGTGGAGCCGGACATGATGCTCAAATGATGGCCTCTTTTTGTCCTTCGACCATGATTTTTATTCCTAGCGTAAAAGGCATCAGCCACAATGTAGAAGAGTATTCTCACGATCATGATGTGGAGAATGGAGCGAATGTGCTGCTGGCAGCGGTGCTTGGAAAATCGGGAATTGGGTAATTAGTGAATTGGTCATTTGCCGGATTCAGATAGTTCCTTGAGTTTATTCAATGCCCTAGGCCAGGTCTCATCAAAATAATTAAGGTATTCTTCAGCGAGTTCGATTTCTGCAGTTACGGTGGTTATACCATTGTGCTCATGGAATGAATAGTTCTCCAGACTACCTGCCCAACTTTCAACATCAGGGCCTTCGGTAATTTCGTTTTCTCCGTCTAAAATTCCGTAATGACGAATAGAGACAAACTCAAATGGAATGTTCTCTGCAATTTCAGATACCATGCCGCCCTTCTTACCATTTTCATCCGTTCCGACAAAATATATCTTGGTGCCTTTCTCCCAGCTTCCTTCATAAGTTGAGGTTGGATTGAATTCGGCTGTCCATTGATTGTAGGTCTCAATATTGTCAAGCCCCAACATGGTATTGTAAACCTTCTCAGCAGATGCCTTAATGTCCTTTGTGTATTGTATCTTTTTCATGCTTGAATCCATTTCCTTACTCAAGATTATGAGCTTTTTTGTCTTTTCAGAATTTTGATAATTCTATTATTTATGATTTCCGATAAGTTCCAGTTATAAAGTTTGGGATCAGTTGTGCTGTAAAAGGCTATGACAACAGCATCAAGGTCCTTATCATAATTTGCAAAACTTTGGTACCCCGGAACCCAACCTCCGTGCTCAAACTCATAAATGGAAGCGTAGATTTCCTTTTCTCCCGGCTCGAATAACGACCCATCATTCAATGCCCTTAAGAAGATGCCCACATCCTCTGCGGTGGCATGCATGCCGTGATCGTTTTCTTTTAAGTCAAACTCGTAACCCTCATGGTAGCCACTCATTACGTTGTCTATGTTCACTTCATTGAGCGAAGCGTAAGTGTTGTTAAGACCTAATGGGCTTAATATTTCTTCTTGAATAAATTGAAAGTTGGGATAACCTAATTCATCATCCATTATCTTATTGATCAACAGGTAATTCGTATTGCAATATTCATAGTCTTCACCTGGCTCAAAGTTGGCTGGTTGATCCAGAATCAATGCCAAACTTTCTTCGAAGGTTTCTGTTGGAGCCGCCCAAAAACCTGGCGCATCTGTAAAATTGGGAATACCACTTCTATGCTGAATCATCAATCTCAAAGTGATTTTATCAGCGTTTTCAATGCTACCTACTAACTCGGGTAAATAATCGGCTAATGTTTTATCGAGAGACAGTCTCCCATCATTAACCAATTTGGCAACAGCTACAGCATCATATAGCTTGCTGATGCTGGCAATCTTAAATAATGCCTGTGGGTAAGCCGGAATTTTTGTGTCTCTGTTATGCCAGCCGGATGCAAAATACCGGGGTGGTTGGCCAGCTTGATCTACATAAACAATCATTCCATCAAACCCATGGCCAATGGCTTCATCCAATTGCTCCTGAACTGTATCAGGCAGTGGAAGTATCCATGCTTTAACCAATAGCCAAGGCACAAAGTAGAGTGAGCCAATAGATGCGGCAATAAAAATGACTTTAAGTATGCGTTTGGTTTTTTTCTTGGTCATGATTCAGGGCTGTGTATTAGTGGGCTTTTGAGTGCCCAATCGATTGTTATCAAATGTTAGCGATATATCTTAAATAGCATTGTGGACAGTAATCGTGTGTTATATGATGCTCAATTTCGAAAACTCATAAAGAGAATGGAGGTCTATCTAACGTATTTCAAATACCGCTCGTTGGTCCAGTGAAATACTTCCAGTATACAGTCTTTCGTAAAAAGCGTACTAAGTGATAATATGGTCAGGCAAGCAGTTAGTAATGAAGTTGAACTGAAGTCCATCCCAATAAACTCATGGGCATAGTAGATAGTGTAATAAATCATATAACTACCAAGGCCGATTTTGCCCAGCTGGTGGCTAATGACCATCGATTTCTTTCTCCATTTCCTGAATACTCTCCTAAAGTAGAAGTAGAGTGATAACCATGAAATGGAACTAAGTGCGAGAAGTAAGACGAGGTTAAATGACGCAGGCAGATTTTTCAATATCGTACTCAAGGCGAAAGATGCCATAATGACCAGCAGTGTAACCCAAGCCCTTTCTGACCATAGATATTTCTTCAAAAGACCTTTACGGATGGATTGATAATGCTTTCCGAAACCCTTCCTAAACTCATCTTCCATCACGCTAAAACCCAGTGGCCCAAAACCTGCATGCACTTCATGAATGGCTTTCGTGATTGATTTGTTAGGGTCTGATTCCAGTTTAACTTCAACGGCAGAAGCCACATGATCCAGAATCTCCATTTCTACTTCAATATGAGTGAAACCTCTGGAGTGGATGAATTTCTTGATTTCAGCTAATTGATCTTGTGTGAGTTTCAATTGAAAGAGGTTTTGATGATGAATTCTTCCTTATAAAGCTTGCTCAGCGTAAAGAATGAGATAAGCATAATGATGCTTAATGGAATGCATATTTCAGGGTGAATAAACAGGCTGCCATAAATGTCTTTGTCAGCGAACATGTTCCAACTTTGAATGGTCATGTTGGGTACTTGCAGAGCCAGAGCCATAAAAGGGGTGAAGATCTGGTAGACCTCTGAGGTTCGGTAAACCTTGCCGGCCTTTTTACATTTCCTCCAAAACTGGATCCATTTGCCAAAGAAGAAAGTCAATGGAATGAAAATAAAGCAGATGGAGCTTATCGTAATGAGGGTTTTAATACCAAAAAGCTGCGATAGCGTCCAACTTCCAAGAATTACACCAAAAGTGATTAATACATTGGGCCAACCCAGGAAGTAGCTTATAAAAATCTGACCAAATCGTTTTCTTACTAGTCTAATTCTGGCCTTAGTTCTCTGATCTCTTATCTTGATGATGCCATTTACTCCTCCAAAACTTGGCTGCACTACATCTCTGATGTGGGTTTTGATGTCCTGAGTCTTGTCTGTTCTGTTCTCATAGGAAGTGCAAATATGATCATACATTTCCTCAAAGAACTCCATAGTATTGATGCCTATGGTTTTGAGATACTGTTCAATTGTGTGTTGTTCATCTTTCGTAATCATCCCAATCCAAGTTTAGGGTTTAACACTTTTTGGAGGTTTGCTAAAAATTCTTCCAGCTCAGAGACTTTGGCTTTGGCTTCGGCATTGCCTTCCTTGGTTAGGGAGTAGTATTTGCGGACTCTGCCGTCTACCAATTGAGTTTCTGTGGTCAGGTAACCTTCGGCTTCCAGTTTATGTAGGGTAGGATAGAGAGCTCCTTCGGTGATCTTAAATTCACCTTCGGTGAGTTGCTTTACTTTCTGGGTAATCTCATAACCATACATCTTTTCTTGCTCTTCCAAGAGCCGAAGAACAATAGTGGCCAGGCTTCCCTTGAGTAGTTTACTTGAAGACATATCCAAGTATACATAATTTTCTTATGTATAAGAAACTTGGGTATTGATTTAATTTAGTGTTTATAGTTCATTGAAGGGCACACTATGAACTATAAACCATGAACCATAAACCAACTAGTCATTGTACTCTGTCATGGTTCGGCTAATGCCGATGGTGCAAAAGCCATAAATCATATCAATGGCCTTGTCCATTATAAATGGTAGTTCATCAAACTCTTGTGGGGTAAATTTGCTAAGTACATAATCTACCTGTCTACCTTTCGGAAAATCATCACCAATCCCAAACTTCAGCCTGGGGTAGTTCTGCCCTCCCGTAAGGTCTTCGATGTTTTTGAGTCCGTTGTGTCCGGCACTGGAGCCTTTGGCGCGCATTCTAAGTTTGCCAAAGGGAATGGCAAGGTCATCTACAATCACCAGGCAGTTTTCTTTAGGAATGTTCAGTTCATTCATCCAATGGCGCATGGCCTTGCCGCTCAGGTTCATGTAGGTAGTGGGCTTAATGAGGTGGATAGTACGGCCTTTGTGTTTTACTTCGGCATGATAGGCCAGACGAGACATTTCGAAAGTGGCTCCTTTCTGATCTGCCAGCCTATCTAATGTCAAAAAGCCAATATTATGACGGGTAAGTTCATATTCCGGGCCAATGTTGCCAAGTCCGATGATCAAAAACTTCATGAAGTCCGAGTTTCAAGTTTGGTGTTCAAAGTAAGTAGTCAAACTCAAGATTTTAAACTTAAAGCATTAAACTTTGAGCACATAAAATAAAAAATCCTGCACATTGCTGAGCAGGATTTCCATAAGCTTATAATTCTATTATTCTGCTGATGCTTCTTCCTCAGCCTCGTTTTCAGCGGCCTCAAGTTCTTCGGCAGACTTACCTCTAAGGGCTCTTGGAATAGCAATGTTCACTACTGTTACCAATGAGCTGGTAAGGAATTCGAAATTGTCGGTAGGCAGTTGACCTACTTTTATAGACTTACCAATTCTTAGGTTAGTTACATCAATTTCAATTACCTCTGGCATGTTTTTCGGCAAGGCTTTCACTTTCAATCTTGGGTTTTTCAAGATAAGTGTACCACCATTTTTTACACCAATGGCATTACCCGTAGCTCTTACCGGAATATCCATCTTAATTGGCTTGCCGGCAAATAGCTGAAGAAGGTCTACGTGCAACAAGGCTTCGCTTACAGGATGCCACTGAGACTCTTGTACAATTGCTCTATACTCAGTGCCTTCAATGTTTAGCTTAATAAAGCATGCTTCAGGCGTGTACAATACAGGACGAAACTGAATGGCCGGTGCATAGAAGTGCACTTGCTCATCGCCACCATACAAAACACCTGGTACGTTGCCTTCAGCTCTAAGTCTGTTTGCTTCGGCTCTTCCGAGATTTGCTCTTTTAAACCCTATAATCTCTACTTCTCTCATTTTAATATAATTGTTAAATAAATAATTGACTGATTGAACCGTCTGTGGTAATGTTTTTAATGGCCTTGGCAAAAAGCTCGGCAACAGTTAACACACGGATTTTAGATGACTGCTGGGCGAGTGGAATGGTATCGGTTACCACGAGTTCGTCCAACACAGAATTTTCAATATTTTCGTAGGCTTTGCCGGAAAGTACCGGGTGAGTACACACGGCTCTCACCGACTTGGCTCCTTCTTCCATAATTATTTTGGCAGCTTTGCACAAGGTTCCTCCGGTGTCTACCAAGTCATCAACCAGCACCACATTTTTGCCTTCTACGCTACCAATAATTCGCATTTCGGCTACTTCGTTGGGGCGCTTTCGGTGCTTATCAATAACCACCATTTCAGCATTGAAATGTTGTGCATATTCTCGGGTTCTTTTCACACCTCCTACATCGGGAGAAGCGAAGAGAAGCTCGTCCATATTCAGACTTCTGAGGTACGGCACAAAAATAGCCGACCCATCCAGGTGATCTACTGGGATATCGAAAAAGCCCTGAATCTGCCCGGCATGCAAGTCGCAGGTCATTATCCTGTCGGCTCCTGCGGCTGTCAGAATATTGGCAACCATTTTAGCTCCAATGGCAATTCTGGGCTTGTCTTTTCGATCCTGACGAGCATAGCCAAAATAGGGAAGAACAGCAATTACTTTGTATGCACTAGCTCTTTTGGCCGCATCAATCATCAGGCAAAGTTCCACCAGGTTTTCGGCTGGTGCCATGGTCGATTGCACTAAAAAAACATTGGCTCCGCGAATGGACTCGGTAAAATAGGGAGCCATTTCGCCATCAGAGAATTTTTGCAATTGTATACCTCCCAGTCCCTGACCGAAGAATTCTCCGATTTTTTTTCCAAGGTCTGCCGATCCGTTTCCTGCAAAAATTTTATGTTCTCTGGTTGAATTACTCACGGTGCCAAATTTTGAGCTGCAAAGGTAGGAATTTAATAAATAAAATTAAGAGTGAAGTTTGAATATTTGTTGGGGTGGCCATTTGTGCCTCTCCGGCTCTTATTGGGCAGTAAATCAGTCTTTTATAAAATAGTCTATAGTGGTTACTACGCGCACATTTTTTACAAATGGCGTGTTCTGATCGCGATCGGTTATGCTAAAAACACCCTGCTTGGCCGATTTTATTTTACCCACCCGTGAGTCTGAGTCTTTGGCGAACTTTTCGGCTACCTCTCTGGCATTCTTTGTCGCCTCTTCAATCATATCCGGTTTAATCGTGTTCAGGCTGGTAAAAATATATTCTATGGGTTGCCAGGTGTTCTTTGAGCCTATGAGAATACCCTGTGCTACCAACTCAAGAGAGGCGGTAAGGCTGTTTTGCAGTTTCTGCAAATTGTTGGTGCGTACGGTAAATTCCATTTGGGCTATGTATCGATAGGGTAGGTTAGCATTGTTTCCATACGGGTTGGCCTGAGTGTCTTGTATATTCACAGGGCCGGTAGAGAACTCCTCTGGCGAAAACCCTTGCTGCCTGAAAAACTCAATGACTGTTGCTTTTTGCTGTTCCAAATCGGCTTTGAGCTTGTTGAGGTTGTTGGAGGTGAGTGTAACCTGTACCGGCCACACACCAAGATCGGCCGCTACTTCCCGTTCGGCCAATCCTTTTACCTCAACCGACCGATCGAATGCTCTTGATTTGACTTGTATGTTGCTAATGAATAGGCCGGATACCACAATGGCCACACCTAGTATGGCCATGCCTATGTTTGTGCTGCTTTTCATGTGTTTTGAGTTTATTGCTGAACAGGAGTTGAGGCGTTCCTATTGTGAGCAAAGAGGAAATTATTTTAGAGCATAGTTTGCCTGGAGTGACAGGGGCTGGCCTTTACGCTGTTCAAAGCTGTTTAAGAGGGGCTGCTTATATTTATAAGTGCAGTTGTGGTGCTAAAACTAAGGTTCAAATACCGAGATAAACCGTGTTTTTGTAGT
The DNA here is from genome assembly GCF_002296035.1 of Roseivirga sp. UBA838. Classification (NCBI taxonomy): domain Bacteria; kingdom Pseudomonadati; phylum Bacteroidota; class Cytophagia; order Cytophagales; family Roseivirgaceae; genus Roseivirga; species Roseivirga sp. UBA838. The sequence goes on along the minus strand of NZ_DBHC01000030.1, from coordinate 43,096 downwards.
AAGTGTGTAACATAGTGCAATAAAAAAAGCCCTTTCAATTAAATGAGAGGGCTTTTTGTTGGTCCACTAGGGCTCGAACCTAGACTCTTCTGAACCAAAATCAGACGTGTTGCCAGTTACACCATGGACCACCGTTGAAATCGGAGTACAAAAGTAGTCGTTGAGTTTAGATTTGAAAATGTTTTGAGCAAAAAATGTTAACTTTTTTTTCAGTCTTCAACCTTCCAAAAAGCAATGCCTCCGGCTTGTTTTCCAAGATATGCGGTGTCTACAACTTTAAGCGTTTGTAAATCAATTACATCCACCATTCCGGGATCATCGGCAATACCTTCCACGCTTACAAAGGCATATCGCGAGTCGGGAGAAACGGCTACACCATGAGTGACCTTCTGGCTGTTGTTTAGCCTGGCCAGTTCTTCTCCGGTCTCCAAATTCCAGATCCCGGTTTTCGCGGCCGATTTATAAGATACTACCATGTACTTGCCATCGGGCGACAGATCGATGTTATATGGCCCTTTATCGGTTTTGAATTTGCGAGTGGCTTTCCAGGTTTTGGTATCAATCTCCAGTACCTCATCGGCTCCATTGCCGGCTACATACACCAGATCTTTAGATGGGTGAGGGCTCACCCAGGTGGGTTTAAATGCTGAGTGCTTCATGGCTCCATGGCCCATTGCCGAATGATCCATTTTGGAGTGATCCATAGCCTTTTCTTTTTGACCCTTGTCTGTCATGTTGTGTCCCATGGCTGAGTGGTCCATCTTCGAATGATCCATGTCCAGCATTTTACTGGCTTCGTCCAGATCGAATTTTTTGGTAACAACCAGATCCAGTGCATCAATTTCGAATAGTTCGCCCGACATCATGGCCACCGAATAATGCTTCATTCCATCGCGGCTTAGTCGGCTGCCATGGGGCATGGCACCGGTAGTGATCTGGTCGAGCTCGGTCATAGACTCCACATCGACCACCGATACCGTGCTGGGTACCATATCGCCATGGAGATTGAAATTAACACAGTAGAGCAGGCCTGTTACAGGCGAAACCTGCATAGAGGCAGGAAAGAGGCCCAGCTGAACGGTGCCTACCAGCTCATCGGTTCCGGTTTTAAACTTGTAGAGCATACCGTATGGGTTGCCATGAGCCAGGCTCAAGTACCAATATTCACCATTGGGACCAACGGTAATACCATGCGGCCCTTCAATCTCGGCAGGCCAAACCCCTACAGGAATTGTTTTGATGGTTTCGGCTTTTTTACCGTCAAACTTCACAACCGACACTTCGTCTTCAGACTCGGCAGTCACATACACGTAATAGCTCTGAGCTTGTACCGACAGGGCTATGGCGAGGCCAAAAAGGGTAAATAGCTTCTTCATTTCTTTTGGTGGTTATCAGTGATCTATTGATCAGCACATCAGTAAATTTCTACCTATTTACTGACATACTGATCACAGAATGCTCTAAATTACTTCGACTGAATTTTTGTTTCTTTTGGTTTTTCTGGCTCCAATTTGGCCGACCACAGTCCACTATTCCAGTCAGAGAAGAAGATGTGTCCTTTGTGCAACTGAGCTCCCCAGGTAAACGGTGCGTTGGGGGTATAGCCATTGCCATCGTTTGGAATAAACCAGGCAATTTCGCGGCCTTGTTTTCTCAGGTCACCCATTAGCTCTCCACTCAAATCGAAAACTCTTACCCCGGCATTGTAGAAAGCTACATAGAGTATATCATCTTCAATCCAGTAGTTGTGAGAGCCGGCATAAGGAATTTCAACTCTGGCTATTTCTTCGGGGTTTTCCAGATCGGTAAAGTCAATAATGTGCAGATAACCTCCGGCCATATTTACTCCACCCTTGGCTGTGTTGAGTCCGTAGGGGAAGATTTCATCACCACCAATTACATAGAATTTTCCGGTTTTGCTTCGGTACGGGAAGGCGGCATGGTTGGCTCCGTTCGGATAGGCATAGCTTGCAAATTGCACCGGGTTTTTGGGCGATCCTCCGGCTATGCCATTGCCTACGTCTACTAGCTGTATACCGTCTGACCAGTTAGAAGAATAGGCGATTCCGTCTTCTACCCATACATCGTGTATGGCGTGGCCTGGCGTGTCTAGTTCAAATTTAGAAACCGCATAGGGCTTTTTGGGATCTTCTATGTTAATGATGTAGTACTTTTGACCGGCACTAAGGGCGTATATGTGTTTTTTGTAGATGAAAACATTGTGAACACCACCGGTTAGGTTTTCATCGAAAGTGGAGATGATTTCTACGTTTCGAGGGTCTTTTACATCGATAATGACCAGTCCGTTTTTACGGTTAGAGGCTCCTTCCCGGCTAATAACACAAATGGTACCGTCTTCTGAAATTTTTACATCGTTAACCGTTCGGGCGTCTACCTGCACAGAGTCTATTTTAAAAATGTTGGCAGGATTGGTAACGTCCCAGAAGTAGGCCTTACCATCGGCTCCCCAGGTGCCGGTAACCGCATAGTCTCGGCCATCTACACCTTCCCAAATCCACAGGTCTGACGTATGCTTATCGTTAACAGAACCCTGACCTACCATTTCAATTTTTCGTGTAACATCCCGAGGTACAATGCGGAGGGTTTTTGAAGCAGAAGCTACTCCAGCGGCAGCGGTTATGGTGTATGTTCCCGCTTCATCGGCTACGAACCGGCCATCTTGCTTAATCAGGCCCGATGCGCTTTGGCTTACATCGTCAGAAACGCCATAAAAGGAATACTGAATGGGTGCATCGGCAATTACATTGCCTTTGGCATCGAGTGCTTTGGCATTGAAATGGAACACATCACCGGTTCTTCCCTGGTCTCCATCAGCGCTAAGCTCAATACGAGTAATGGGATTTTTAACCACATTTAGGCTTATGGTATTTTCAATGTTTTCTGCTTTGGCAGTGATATTTACTTTTCCTTCTTTGAATGTATTGATAACCCCAAAACCGGAAACACTGGCCACCGAAGAGTTGGCTGAGCTAAAAGTAACCTGAACATCTGCTCTTTCCAGACCGGCCTTATCAATTACTTTGTATTTGAGGGATACCGGAGTACCGGCATAAATAGTATTGGGTATGCCTTCTATTTTAATTTCTGAAATGGGAGGGTAGTTGACCCTTACCTTGATGCTTTTGCGATTTCCTTCAGGATAATCGGCCACTGAACCACCACCAATTACAAGCACTTCAAACTCACCGGGTTTAAATGCCTCAATAGTTTGGGTAGAATCTACATATACACTGCGTCTGGCGCGTGAGAAAGCCCTTACATCTTCTTTAGACTTTTTGCCGTTTTCCTGAACGTAGATGTCTAATTTTTTCTTTTCTCCCACATTGAGAACAATTTCATCCGGAGCTACAATTTTCTTTTGAGCCATAAGACCTGCCGGCAGCAGGAGCAGGGCTAAAAAGGTGAGTTTTAACAAGTGCTTCATTATTAGTGGTTTAAGTTTAAAAATGAAAAGTACCTAATCTGCTCAAATCATACAACCTATGATTGACAGGTGGTATACCAAATTTTTCGGCACACAGAGGCATATTCGATGCCCATAGATTCAGTGCTTAAAAAGTGGGTTTTTCTTTTTATGGCCTTCCATTGGAGCTATTAGAGCATTTCAGTTTCCAACTGCTCTAGTGTTTTGCCTTTGGTTTCGGGCATAACCTTCCAAACAAAAATTAGCTGAAGGGCCATGAGTATGGCAAAAGCAGCAAATACCCAACCGGCACCAATGGTGGTGAACAATACGGGAACCATGGCTGGTATAATGGCTGCTAACCACCAGTGTACTGATGAGCCAAAGGACTGACCTTTTGAGCGCATGTGGTTGGGAAAAATTTCAGAGATAAATACCCATATAACAGCGCCCTGGCCTATGGCATGAGCTCCAATGAATAGAAATAAAGCAGGTGGTACAATAGAAGCCCAGCCAAAGAAGAAGGCTAGTGAGGTGGTGGTGAGAGTAATAATATAGCCAAAGGAACCTATATACATTAGGCGTTTACGGCCTACTTTGTCGATAATAATTACGCCAATAATGGTGAAAATAAAATTGGCAATACCTACACCTACTGTACTTAAAAATACGGCATCCTCACCCAGGCCGGCTTCTGAGAATATTCTTTTGGCGTAGTATAGCAGGGCATTGATACCACTGAACTGATTGAAGAACGCAATGGCAAAGGCGAGCAGGAGGGGACGTTTATACTTAGCCGAAAAAAGCTTTTCGCTAGAGCCACGTGTTTGTGGCGAGGAGGTTCGAACTTGTTCTAACTGGGCTTGAACCTGGGTGGAATGGTAAATTTTTTCGAAAATTTTACGCGCTTTTTCCACATTACCCTGCTTTAGTAAAAGCCAACGAGGGCTTTCCGGTACGGTCAGCACTATGAGTGTATAGAGCAAGGCAGGCAGGGCTTCAATGCCTATCATCCATCGCCAGGATTCTATTTCTATACTTTTAGCAATCAGGTAGTTGGATATGAAGGCGACAAGGATACCGAATACAATATTTAGCTGATAGAGGGCCACAAGGCGCCCTCTTTGGTTGGCTGGGGCAATTTCTGAAACAAAGGTTGGTGCGGCTATGGTCGATGCTCCAACACCCAAGCCACCAATAAAACGGAAGGCTGCAAAAAGCCATGGATCGCTTACAAGTGCAGAGCCCAAGGCAGAAACAGTATATAGAACTCCTATGAGAAACAAAGTCTTTTTACGACCGATCTTATCGTTGGGAAAACCACCAAACATGGCTCCAATAACAGTTCCCCACAAGGCTGAACCGACTACCACTATACCATGGAAAAGATCGTTTCGACCATTGAGCGTATACCCGGACCAGAGTTTCTGTAGCTCTTGTTCGGCACCATTGATTACTATGGTATCGAATCCAAATAGAAATCCGGCCAATGCTCCGGCAATCGACCAGTAAAAGACTTTGTTATTGTTCATTATCCGTGTTTAAGTCAGCAGAGTGAAAAATATTCAATCCGGTTAAGCTTCCGTGCCGACTGCCCGGTTTTGTTTCAGTGGTTGGCTTGCGAGCAGCCTTTCGGTAAGTGTACCAGATGGAGCCAAGGCTGCTTGGTAGTGCCCGGGTTAGTTCTAAAAGAGAAGCAACTGTTGCGTTGCTTACTGGCCTTAAGAAAACCCATGACTTTTGAAGCAGCCTTGCTCTTAGGGATTGATTAGAATACGAGTTTCTTTAAGTGTTTAATACTTGTTTCCAGGCTGCTTACTGAATCTTCGGCAAAATTACCATCCTGTTCTACAAAGAAATATTCCATTCCGGCATCATTCTTATGACCAAAAATCTGTCTCCAGTCTATAATTCCATTGCCAACTTCGGTCATAGGTTGCCCATCGTCTAAGGAGAGGTCTTTTACATGCCATAGTGGTACGCGACCCATGTTTTGTCTGAAGAAGGTTAGCGGGTTTTTTTCGGCTTTGCGAGCCCAGTATATGTCGAGCTCAATTTTCACGTACTGAGGGTCAGTTTCTTTTAAGATAACCTCCATAGGAACTTCGCCATCCAGCTCCATAAACTCAAAGTCATGGTTGTGGTAGCACAACTGGATATTGGATTTTTTAGCGGCTTCACCCACTTTGTTTAGTTGCTCACAAAGTGCTTTATACAGGTCTATAGACTCCCGTTCAAAAGGCATTAGCCAAGGGCAAACTATAAATTCGGCACCAAGGGTGGCGGCATCGTCTATTGCGCGCTGTGGCTCATGCCAAAGGGTGCCCGGAATTTTGCGTTCTCCGGCACCTGTTGGTGTGTGAATGCTTTTTACCTGAAGCTTGGATTTTTCGAAAATGGCTTTGGCTTCTGCTATGGGCTTTCCCAGTATTTTTCCATCAGAAAAGTCGAATAGCTCCATATAGTCGTATCCGGCCTTTCTTAGTCTCTTCAGAGTACCGGGCATGTCTTTATAGATCACATCGCGAACGGTAAAGGCCTGAAAGCCGAATGATTTAATGGTCTCGCTTCTCCGTGTTGCCCCCAAAAGCTGAGGGGCCACCAGTGCGGAAGCTGCCGCAAGACCGGCTGTTTGAATAAAGTTTCTGCGTTTCATTTGATCGATATTTCCTTTGAAACTAAGAAAAAGGAAGAAAATTTTCTAGCAGAAACTCACGAGGGGTATAAACGAAAAGACACCCAAACCTACTTTCGGTGTTGGGTGTCTTTTGATGAAGTCCAGACAGTACTGGACTTACATTTTCTCGTACATTGCTCTCAATTTCTTTCGGGTAATGGTGTCGCGCCAGTTTTTACCCAAGGCATTTTCCCAAAGGGGTTCTAAAAACAGGGCCACATCAATCATTTTTTCAAATTGCTCATCGGTGAGGTTGGCACAGATGCCTTTCGGTATATCGATATCATGCTTTTTCACCATGGCTTTGAATTTGGCCACTCCTTCAGGATAAAACTCTTCGAGCTGATCGAACACTATGCAGTTACCAATACCATGTTTGGTGCCCAACAAAAAGCTCAGGCCATAGGAGAGGGCATGGGCTACACCAACCTGAGAGTAGGCAATGGACATGCCTCCGTGGAAAGAAGCCATCATTAGTTTGTCGTCAGAATCATCGTCCCAAACGTCCTTTTCCAAAAACACCTCTTCGCAAAGCTCCAGTGCCTTTTCTCCATACGATTGGGAGAAGGTGTTGAGGTAGGTGCCTGTAAGCGATTCAATACAGTGTATGTAACAGTCCATTCCTGTATAAAACCGCTGGTTTTTTGGAGCATTCTTGATCAATTCGGGGTCGAGAATAATCTGATCGAAAGGTGTATAGTCTGAGTTCATGCCCAGTTTGCGCTGTGGCCCTGTAAGTACCGTAGTTCTAGATACTTCGGCACCTGTGCCCGATAGGGTGGGAATACCTACATGATAGGCTCCGGGAACTTTTACCAGATCCCAACCCTGATAGTCGGCCGAAGAACCAGGGTTGGTCATCATTAGGGCAACAGCCTTGGCAAGGTCTAACATACTACCACCACCAATGCCAATAATACCGGAAACTTCTCCATAAGCCTCTTTTAGCGAGTTGGCTATGGCGTCTACTTGCTTGGTTTTGGGCTCATCGGCTGCACTGGCATAAACTATTTTGTCTGTGCCGCTAAGCGGTATTCTGTTGATCAGGGCATTGTTCCCCTTAAAAATATCGTCTACAATAAAGATAAATGGAAAATCTGCTTTTCTGTGAGGGGTGAGTATGTCTTGGGTTTGGTCGAAACAGCCTCTGCCGTATACGACCATTTTAACCATTGGGAAGTTTTTGAATTTCATCTTAATCTTCAATAAATGTTTTTGCGTTTTCGAGATCTTGGGGCGTATCGATTTCTATGCCCATGTATTCGGTCTCTACCATTTTAATTTTTTTGCCGGTTTCCAGGTATCTCAGGCACTCAATTTTTTCAGTGTCTTCCAGCAGGGTCATTGGGGTGTTGTAAAAATCGAGCAAGGCCTGTTTTCTAAAAGCATATACTCCTATGTGCTCGTAGTATTTAGTGTTGGCTTCTTTATTTCTCGGGTAGGGTATGGGCGACCTTGAAAAGAACAAGGCAAAGTTGTTTTGGTCAACGACCACTTTCACGTAGTTGGGGTCTTCAATTTGGTTTACTTTGGTGAGCACTTGCATGAGAGAGGCCAGATCAATATCGGCTGCATCGGGGCCTTCGAAAACGTTGAGCAATTTCACCAAAGGTTCTTTTTTGGTAAAGGGTTCATCGCCCTGAACGTTGACAATAATGTCGGCCTCTATTTGTTCAGCTGCTTCAGCTATTCGGTCGCTACCACATTCGTGATTTTTTATACTCTTTATGGCTTTTCCACCATTGCCAACTATTTCGTTGTAAATAACTTCTGAGTCTGTCACCACAAATACATCGGAGAAAAGACCAGTGTTTAGTGTGGCTTCATAGGTTCTCAGAATCACCGACTTGGAGCCCAATTTGGCCATTAGTTTACCGGGAAACCGGGTGGCATCGTATCGGGCTGGTATAAGGGCAACAACTTTCATTATAAAACTGAGGCTATGGTTTGGGCCATCTTCTCTGCTCGTTCATGAGCTTGCTCTTCTGTCCAGTTTAGGTTGATAAGAGAAGAAATGGTTCGGCCAATAATCTTATCTGATTGTTGGAAGGCATTAAAATCGGTGTTCTTAATGGCGTCTACCAATGCAGGGTTCAACGGGAACAACGAGGTGGCGTTTTTAAGGTGGTCCCACTTTTTAATATAGTGCCAGTTGTTATCGTACCAATAGAAGTTTCCTCCCAGCCCATTACTAAGCAATGCTTTGTGTGCTGCTCGGGCTAAATCTTCGGTAGGGAGGAAGAAAGAAAGGAACGAGGCATTGTCACCTTGTGGATCTGGTATGCGCCTAAAACTAATGCCCTCTACTTTTTGTAAAGCGGCTTTTATAATAGCATTGTGCTTTCTTTGCGTAGCCAATATGCTATCGAGTTTTCTTATTTGGGCAAGCCCAACAGCAGCATGAAGCTCAGATATTCTGAAGTTATAGCCCAGAAAGGGGTGGCTTTCAGCACCCCGGTCAGTACCAATGTGGTCATGCCCATGGTCTGTATAATGATCGGCATGTGTATAAAACTCTTTGTTATTGGTAAGGAATGCTCCTCCTTCACCGCAGGTTATAGTTTTCACAAAGTCGAAAGAGAAAGTTCCTCCATGGCCTATGGTACCCAGTTTTTGTCCGTTGAACGAACCGCCAATGGCCTGGCAGGCATCTTCTAACAGCAGAAGGTCATGCTTTTCGCAAATGGCCATTAACTCATCCATTTGTGCCATAGAACCACACATATGAACAGGCATTACCATTTTGGTTTTGGGTGTAATTGCTGCTTCTACAGCTTTGGGGTCCAGGCAGAGGGTTTCATCGACATCGACCAACACAGGTATTGCTCCGGCCGCAATAATGGCCTCAAAGCTGGCCACAAAGGTAAAAGTGGGCATTATAACCTCATCTCCATAACCTACTCCCATTACAGCCATGGCTGTACTCAAAGCGGTGGTTCCGCTTGAGGTAAGCTGCGCATGTTGTACCTGAAAAGTGTCTTGAATGGCTTTTTCCAGTTCTTTGGCTTTCCACTGGTTGTTGCGCATGGCATCGAAGCCATAACGCATCAGAATGCCTGTTTCTAACACATCGTTTACTTCCTTTCGCTCTTCTGCTCCGAAGAATTCAAATCCTGGCATGTATCTAAATTTTGGGTCAAAAATAGATAGAAATAATCAGGTCTCACAAATAGGCCCGATGGATTTAAAGCAATCAGGCTGTCGATAGCTGTTAACCAATCCCAGAATGGGAAATTTTTCTTTCTGTGGTCTGATTTATCATGCCAATGTCGACCTATTTATATTATAAAATACTGATAATCAATAGTTTAATTGTTTTGTAAGCCTTTGGCAGAATGCTTGTCTTAAGTATGATGAAGTTGCTAAGCAGCTTCTTGTTGGTATGTGAAGTTGATGGTTAATAATCTATTTGGTTGAGGTGAACCCTGAAGAATACGTCTTCGGGGTTCTTTTTTTGCCCTTTTCTCAAGGCATAAAAAAACTGTCTTAAAAGATTGCTCTCCATTCTCATTGGTTGTGAATAGGAGAAAGCAAGGACTTTTAAGACAGTCTTTACGTTTCTTTTAGCTATGACCTATAAATCGGTGGCCACAATACCTCTCAGGGCTATCACATTTACATGAGGTATGTTAGCGCCTCGGGTCGTGTTTAGTGCATCGATAATTAGGTTGGCAATTATGGCATTACCTCTTGGGTTCGGGTGTACACCATCAGTAGAGAATACTCCATTGGGTGCAAAGTCAGGTCTTAGGTTATGACCATCCACCTCTAGTCCCAGCTGGCCATCGGCTTGGGCTGCTGCTGCCTCACCCATAGCCTCTAAAGCCTGATTGGTTCCCTGGCTTGGGTCTATTAGGAAGCGAGCTGCGGCCGGGCTAAGACCGAATAAATCGGCAAAAGCCGGCTGCACATCTACAAGCGTAATTGAGCCGTTAGACTGAGCGTTGATACCGGCAACCACGCCTGCTATAATGGCATTGAATTGCGCTCTGGTACCCACTACTGTTTGTACTTCTGAGGCCGAAAGAATCAGATTGTCTGCCGCAGGAACAGTAATACCTACAAGTGCTTGCGCATTGCCTCCCACTGCAGTTCCCAACACACTGGCTGAAGCCAATGTCGGAAGATCGTTAGCCGTGGCCGGGCGAGATTGTCCATAAGGAGCCAGTGCCTGTCTTTCGGCAGGGGTAATAAGTTGTAAGGCCAAAAGGATATCGAATTCACCGCCCGGACGATCGAAGTCTACCAGGGCATCATCTTTAATCAGTATAGGGTTTGCTCCCAGTGCGTAGCTTACCTTTCTTCGGTCGGCTTCCTGCTGTGAAACATTCACAAGAGGAGATTGCTGCGACACTTGTACAAGGCCATCCAAGGCTCTGTTAAGTCCAGAAAAAGCCGCATTGAGCTGAGCCACTACATTCGCATCAGTCATTGGAATGGCGTTGTAAGGAACGGCTCTAAAGTAGGGGAGAAGCACGTATGGAGGTAGGGTAAGCACTACACCTTCGGCACCAGACTGAACCAAAGCACCCAATGACTGTGAGAGTGCATCTTGAAAATCCTGTGCGCTGGTAATGAGCGATTCGTTGCTACCACCACCAATGGCATACTGTAGTATATCGTTGCTACCGAGCCAGTAAGTAAAGAAAGTTGGTGAAGTAGCCAGAGCATCGCCCAATACTGTGCTGGTACCCGGGGCAGAGGCAAACCGGGCATAGTAAGGGTTATTGGCCAGGCTTGGGCTCAATACCTCGGTAATTCTCATGCCCGGCACTCCAAAGTTGTTCAATTCTGCTTTGTTGCCACCGTATGCAGTAGGCAGTTCTCCGGGAGTGGGAACCGGTTTTGCCAGTGCCAGACTCAGCAGGAATCTTCCTTGATCATCACTAGTTCCCGGCTGACCGTCAGGTCCCGGGCCGCTATATCCATTTACAGAGTTAATATCCGGTTGGTTAAAGCTTCCTCCACCAACTCCGGAAATTTGAAACTGTGCGGCCAGGAGGGCAGGGATCGAATGGTTTTGCCCATCGGTATAGAGGGCACCATCCATTACTCCTGCAGCCAGCGAATTACCAATGGCCACATATTGAGAGAAGTCTAAAACTCCGGGATCACCGCTAGGGGCTTCAGGTAGCGGGTTGTCTTTAAGTTGTTGCTCGAGTATGGCATCTTCTTCATCACATGAGAAGGTGACAAAGGCCAGTGGCAACATGGCTAATAAATATATTTTTAGTCGTTTCATTTTCATCATGATTATTTGAAGAATTCGTCAAAAGTAAACTGGATGTAGTAGATACTACCAATTGTGGGGTTACCAAACGAAGTGGTGTATCGTTCGTTCAGAATGTTGCTGGCCCCCAGCTTAAAGGTAGATTTCCATTCCGGAATTTTGTAAGACACCTGGGCATCTAGAGTGCCAAAATCAGGAATTATACCCACACCAAACGAAGACTCCCATAAGAAGGCTTGCTGCCATCTGTAGTTTATTTGGAAACCAAGCTTGTCGGTCACTTTTCGATTACCCACTTTCAGGTTGTATCTGTATTTGGGTGTATTATAGGCTGCTCTAAAGCCCTGAGCCAACAGGTCGGCTTGCGAAATAAGTTCGTTGAAAGCCACGTTACCACCAATGAAGTAACCACCGTTGAGGGTATAGTCTACCTGCAATGCCCAGCCCTGAGACTCTACATTACCATCGGCATTTATGTCGAAACCGAAACGTTGAGTACGTACACTTCCGTCTATAATCTGCTGTCTCACGGCATCGCTATCGTTTACTTTGGCTCCGGTTAAGCCATTTGGAATAGCTTGTGTAAAGTCGATTTCAGCTATGAAATCAGAATAACGACTGTAATAGTAATAAGCATCTATGAGCAGGCGCCCGTCCATGAAAAGGCCTTTATAGCCTACTTCGAACGTGTTTACTTTTTCTGTTTTAAATTCATCGTCTACTCTCGACTCGAGTTCGAAGTCGGCTGTATTGCCGGTTGCTCTGGCTCTTTGTACACTTTCTGTAGTGTAGGTATTCTGAGGAGAGAAGTTATAGCGGTTTACAAGCAGGCTGTTGCTACCTACAAGTCTTCTGGTTACCACATCCAGATCAATGAATTGATCTTGAGTGGTAGGAATTCGGAAACCTCTTTGGAAAGAACCTCTAAAGTTGTGGTTACCAGACACTGTACCTACAGCGGAAATTCTTGGAGAAAGCTGGCCTTCAAAGTTTTCGTTCTTATCGTATCTCAAAGAACCCTGAAGTTTCAGGTTGTCATCCATAAAGCTTTTAGATACCTGGGTATATGCTCCCCATTCGTTATAGCTTATTTCTTCTCCGTTGTTGTCCAAAGCAAAGAGAGTACCTTCTGAGTTAAGGCTGTATCTTCTCCAGTTGGCTCCAACCACTACATCGGCCCAGTCGATACGCTCACCTAAATCCCAGCTTCCTTCCACATGCCATAAGCCTGACTTATCGAGGAACTTGGCACCGCCATCGGCTATTGAGCGAGCTCTTAGGGCCGTGGCCAGATTGTCGAACTGAGCCGAACCGGGTTGCGGCTGGGCAGCATCGGCTGCCTGACGACCAGCGGCATGAGCGGTTTCTATATCGGCTCCCTGCAAACGAGCTCCACCAAAAGCAGTAAGGTATGGCTCAAGGTAAGTCGCCTGGTTGATTAGAGAAGCAAGCGTGTTGGCTGCGTAGCTGTCTCCTGAGTTTTCTTGTGTGGTATAAGCCCTGGCGTAGAATTCAGAGCCTTTCAGTTCTACTTTGGCTGTAGAAATAGTGAAGTCGTCTAAAACGAAACGGTCGTTGGCAGTGTAAACTGTGCTTCCTGCACCGTAGTTGAATTGTCCGAATAGTTCAAGTTTATCGTTGAGGCGATAGTGTAGGGCACCACCTAGTTTAATGCTTTCGGTGGTGTTGTCTACAAACGAGTTTTCGGTAAAACCGGTAGGCGTAAAATATCCATCAATATTATCAGGGAACAGGGTTCTGATGCCTGGTAGGGTAGTGTTTCCTCCGGCAATGGCAATGTCGGCAATTTGGCCTACGGTAATTCCGAAGTCTCCGTATACGTTCACACCATCATAAAAACGGTTATTTCCTCTCTGCTCGGCTCCTCGCTCTACTACTCCGGCAGTGGCAAGTCCCTGGTCTCTGGTGTCGTGTCCTACAAAGTCTCTGGCGGTGAGATAAGAACCGGTTACTTTAAAAGCCAGGCGGTTGTTGAAGGCTTTTGCCCAACGGAAGCCATAATCCTGATAAAGTTCTTGTTGCTGATTGGTGTCGCTGTATTCTACATTGTTTAACCCGGTTTTTACATAGGCACTAAAACCCTGATAATCAAAAGGGTTTTTAGAATTGAGCAACAATATACCATTGATGGCATTGGGGCCATATAGCGCAGATGCAGCACCGGGTATCAATTCGGCAGACTCAAGGTCTAAATCGTTGATTCCTACAATGTTACCTACGGCAAAGTTTAGACCAGGAGCCTGGTTGTCAATTCCATCTATCAGTTGAACGAAGCGGGTGTTGCCGTTGGCTCCGAATCCTCTGGCGTTGATGGATTTGAAGGTTAAACTTTGCGTACTGAAATCAATACCTTTCAAGTTGGCCAGACCCTCGTAAAAAGATGGGGCGGCCGTTGTCTGAATATCCAGAATGTCGAGTTTTTCGATGGATACGGGAGAGGTAAGTATATTTTCTTCTATCCTGGAGGCCGAAACTACTACTTCCTGCCCGAAGATTACCTGCTCTACCATGCGTATCTCCAAACCTGTGACGTTGGATTGTGTGATTTCTAATTCCTGAGGTGTGTAGCCTACATAGGAAAAGATAAGTGTTATTGGTGCTGCCTGATTGACAGTAAGGTTAAAATCACCTTGTGCATTGGTAATTGTACCAACCACCCGGTCTTTGACCCGTATGTTCACCCCGGGAAGCGTTTGCCCGTTGGCATCGTCTATTACCCGGCCGGAAATTCTGACTTGATCCTGCGCTACTGCCGTAATCGTTTGCATGATAAGCAGGACCAGTATCAGGCCTTTAAAAATTTTCTTCAAATTCTTCATATTCAGGTTTTTGAAACAAATAAAGTTTGGCAAGACCTATGGAGTTGAGATATAAACCATAGGCATCAATCCAAAAATACAATGTTTTTGATCTTTAAAAAGCCAATGCATCAAATTTATTCGTCATGCATAACAATATGAGTATTGGCTGTTTCTGCGAATTTTTGACTTCTAAGAGATTATTGTTGTCCGTTTTGACCCAATTCTTCCTCCAGATGTTTTACCAGTTTGTCGCAGAGCCTGTTCATGGCGGTAGACATGAATTCATCGCCCGTAGAGTTGAGTATGCTTTGCGCCAATCCGCCCAAGCAGTCTACGTAAAACCTTTTCATTTCATCTACCGGCATTTCTTTGTTCCACAGGTCTATGCGCAGGGTGCTCATGGTATTGTGGTCCCAAATGGCGAGATTAAATGCTTTGGTTTCTTCCTCACCGGGTATGTCTTTGTCGGTGGCGTCCCAGGTAATGGTTTCAGGAATTGAGTCTTTGTCTAGTTTTATTCTGAGTTTGATTTCTGATTCTTTCATAGTAGCGTTTCTGTATTAGTTTAGTTTCATTTCAGGAATTTCTCCTTCTATTATTAATCGGCCACTGGTGGCTTCTTTAATTTCTTCTACACTCACACCGGGGGCTCTTTCCAGGAGTTTAAATCCACCTTCAGGAAGTACATCCAGTACCGCTAAATCGGTGACTATCTTTTTTACACAGCGAATACCGGTAATGGGTAGTGTGCATTCTTTCAGAAGCTTGGATTCGCCCGATCGGCTGCGGTGTTGCATAGCCACAATAATGTTTTCGGCAGAAGCCACCAGATCCATGGCTCCCCCCATACCTTTCACCATTTTACCCGGGATTTTCCAGTTGGCTATGTCTCCGTTTTCAGATACTTCCATGGCACCCAGTATGGTAAGATCTACGTGCCCGCCACGAATCATGGCGAAGCTTTCGGCTGAGCTGAACAGGGAGGAGCCGGGTAGGGTGGTAACGGTCTGCTTGCCGGCATTAATAAGGTCGGCATCAACTTCCTCTTCTTCCGGAAAAGGGCCAATGCCTAGTAAACCGTTTTCTGATTGAAGCACTACATTGATGTGTTCGGGAATAAAATTGGCCACTAAGGTGGGAATGCCTATTCCTAAATTAATGTAGGTTCCGTCTTGAACTTCTTGCGCTATGCGTTTTGCTATTCCTATTTTGTCTAGAGGCATGTTTTGAAAATTTGAAGATGTGTCAATTTGATGATTTGCTGAGTATGATGACAGTTGAAAGCACTTCTGAAAAGTGTACTGAACCTTGGTGCCTGTTCCGAAAATTGTAACCACTAACACCGTTGCTTTTTGGGCTTCCAGTTAAGAAAATCTGCCTGCTTTTATTATTGAGAGGTTCTGCTGACCTCCTGATTTTATAAAGCGTAAGGGCTGCTTTTAGGTTTTCTGTAGCTGTTTCCATCTGTGCTTGTTTAGTGCATCGTATGATTCTCGGGGTATTCAATCATCAAATCATTTGATTTTTGTGGTTCTCTGTTCAATTCGTTTCTCATAATTAACTCCCTGAAAGATTCGCTGAACGAAAATACCCGGGGTATGGATGTGGTTGGGGTCTAGTTCTCCAACCTCAACGAGCTCTTCTACTTCGGCAATGGTAATTTTGCCGGCCGTGGCCATCATGGGGTTAAAGTTTCTGGCTGTTCCTTTAAAGATCAGATTGCCAGCCTTGTCGCCTTTCCATGCTTTCACAATTGCGAAATCGGCTTGCAGCCACGATTCGAGCAGGTACATCTTTCCGTTGAATTCTCTTACCTCTTTGCCTTCGGCCACCTCGGTGCCAAAGCCTGCCGGAGTATAAAAGGCAGGTATGCCCGCTCCACCGGCTCGTATTCGTTCGGCCAATGTACCCTGAGGAATAAGGTCTACCTCCAGCTCACCGGAGAGTAACTGTCGCTCAAACTCTGCGTTTTCTCCCACATAGGAGGAGATCATTTTTTTAACCTGTCGGGTCTTGAGCATGAGCCCGATACCGAAATCATCGACCCCGGCATTGTTAGATATACAGGTGAGTCCTTTTACTCCCTTTTTTACCAATGCAGCAATGCAGTTTTCCGGAATACCACACAGGCCAAAGCCTCCGAGCATGAGTGTGGCATTGTCTGGAATGTCGGCAATGGCTTCATCGGCATTGTTGACAACCTTGTTGATCATAGTGATGAGTTTATAGTTTACTTAGGCGCTGGCTCACTGCCTCTTTATCGGTTTTTAGCTGTGCTTTGAGTGCATCGAGCGAGCTGAACTTAATTTCCTTCCGAATCAAATCTACAAATTCAATGGCAATCTCGCTTTCATAGATATCCTCATCGAAGTCAAAAATGTTTACTTCAATGGTTTTATGGTCTCCGCCAATGGTGGGGCGTTGCCCGATGTTGAGCATGCCATTGTATTTTTGGTATTCGATGCATACGCGCACGGCATATATTCCATCGGCCGGAACTAGCTTATAGTTTTCTTTTACCTGAATGTTGGCAGTAGGATACCCCAACGAGCGGCCTATTTTGTTGCCGTGCACCACCCGACCAGATAGCGTATAGGTTCGGCCCAAAAGGTTGGTGGCCAGGTGTACATCGCCTACTTCCAGAGCCCTGCGTATTTTGGTGGAGCTTATTCCAATTTCGTCTATGTCTTGTCGGGGTATTTCTTCTACCTCAAAGTCATACTTAGGGGCGAACCGGTGTAGCTCTTCCATGCCTCCACTGCGGTCTTTCCCAAAGCGATGGTCATAGCCGATTATTATTTTTTTTGTGCCTATTCGTTCATGGAGTATCACCCGAACGTATTCTTCCGGACTCATTTGAGAGAACTCCTGAGTGAAAGGTATTTTTATCAGGTGGTCTACCCCGTGCTGTTCGAGCAGATTGGCTTTTTCTGGAAAAGTAGAAAGCAATTGCAATGAATGATCCCAAGGTTTTAAGACTAACCTTGGGTGTGGCCAATAGGTAATGAGCACGGTTTCTCCGTTGAGCCGGTTGGCCTCCTCTCTTAATCGTGCGAGTATTTTTTGATGACCCAGGTGTACACCATCGAATGTGCCTGCTGTTACTACAGCATTCTTGATTTCCTCAATGGCTTCTGTACCCAGATGAATTTTCATGTGAGTTGTTTTAAATAATCAACCAGTTGGTCGAGTTGATGAGCATTTTCTACGCTAAACTGACCTATTCGCGTTCTTCTTAGGCTACTAAGGTGAGCGCCTACACCCAGGGCCTCTCCAAAGTCGTTGGCAAGGCTTCTTATATAGGTGCCTTTGGAGCATACTACTCTAAACTCTACCGTTGGCAAATCTACTTTGGTGAGCTCAAATTCGGAAATGACAACCTGCCTGGATTTGAGTTGAATATCTTCTCCTTTGCGAGCCAACTCATACACTCTTTTACCATCTACCTTAATGGCCGAATGAATAGGGGGTACCTGATTGATGGTGCCAAGAAACCGGTCTCTTGCACTCTCCAGATCCGTAATAGTGAGGTGTGAGGTTTGAACGGCCGCAGATGGTTCACTTTCCAGATCGTAAGTAGGAGTGGTTTGTCCGAGCGTAAATGTGCCGGTGTATTCTTTTTCCTGCCCCATGAACTGCTCAATTTGCTTGGTCTTTTTGCCGGTGCAAATAATGAGAAGTCCGGTGGCCAGTGGGTCTAATGTGCCGGCATGCCCCACTTTTTTAATTCGGATGTTGTTTCTCACTTTTTTCACCACATCGAACGAAGTCCATTCCAGTGGTTTATCGATAAGCAGGACCTGTCCGGCCAGAAAGTTTTCCTGTTTGGAGAGTTCCGGATCTAAATTGAGCATTAAATAAGGGAATAAACAATGGCAACTAGCCCTACCAAAACACAGTAGTAGCTGAAATACTTAAGTTGGCTGCGCTTAACCAGGGCAATCATCCACTGGCAGGCAACAAGACCTGACACAAAAGCGGCCACAAAACCTATCATTAGAAGCGAGGTATTTGTTTCGCTGGCACCCAAATCGCCACTTATAATGTCTTTGGCCATTTTGCCTAAAATAAGCGGCACTACCATGAGAAAGGAGAACCGAGCGGCTTTTTGCCTGTCTACTCCCAGAATAACGGAGGTAGAAATGGTGGCTCCGGAACGCGAAATGCCCGGTAATATGGCAATGGCTTGAGCTATACCAATGATAAATGCATTTTTATACGATACCGGATTGAGCGTATTTCTGGCTTTATCGGCCAAAAAGAGCAGGGCTGCTGTAATCAATAGCATGCAGCCTACGAGAAGAATTTGCCCACCAAAGAATTGCTCAATATGGTCTTCGAACAGCACGCCCACCAAGGCAGCCGGAACCATTGAGAGTACAATCTTTACTGAGAACCGAAATTCTTCATTGTTGCGAAAGCGAAGCAAACCGGTTACTATTTCGGCTATGTCTTTTCTGAAAATAACCATGGTACTAAGGGCAGTGGCGGCATGTAGGACCACGGTCATCATCAGGCTTTCTTCAGGTAGGCTATTGTCTCCAAAAAGGGCTTTTGTAAGCTCCAGATGACCACTACTACTTACCGGCAAAAATTCTGTAAGCCCCTGAACGATGCCCAGAATAACGGCTTCGAACCAAGACATTATTTCGATTTTTTGAAAATGGCGAAGAATTCAATGATGAAACCGGCTACTATAATAATGGGCCCCAGAGTTAGACCAAGGAAGCCCTGACCATGCGGTTCTTTATCGAGCGACATAATGATGAAGCCCAGTAACAGTGTGCCCAGACCTATGAGCATCCATTTATAATTTTCTTTGCTAAATGCGAATTGACTTTTTTTCTTATCAGACATATCAATATAGTTCGTCTAAAGACATTCTTAAATATTTGTTCATGGCCCTTAGTGTGCTGAAATAGGCTATTAGAGCGCCTAAAATAATCAGAATGCCATAAAGAGCTAAAATAAGTTCTTGCTGTTGCAGTTGTTCAAGCCCTTCAATTCTGGCATTGGCGAATTGCTTAAGACCAAATAGTAGTCCGGAAGCAATGAGTCCGGCAATGGCTCCATGCATAAGAGCTCTGCTTAGGAATGGCCGCTTAATAAACCCTCCTTTTGCGCCCACCAGCTGCATGCTTCTAATAAGAAAGCGTTGAGAAAACAGGGCTAACTTAATGGAGTTGTTAATTAGTAATACCACAATAATAATTAGCAGAGCGGCTAGCCCGGCCAGTATGAGACTAAGCTTGGCCAGGTTGCTGTTTATAGAGTCTACCAGGTTTTTAACATATGTGACTTCATATACGCCACTTATACCTTCAATTTGCTGAGCAATACTGTCTAACTGTGCATTGGTTTGGTACTCTTGCGCAACCTTTAGTGTGTAGGCATCGCGTAGCGGGTTTTCGCCCAGAAATTCGGAGAAGTCTTCTCCAGTTTCTTCAATGAATTTAGCGGCTGCTTCTTCTTTAGAAATAAAAGTTATGGGGGTAACACCATCTTCTTTCAGAATGTAGCTACTAGAGGTTAATTCGCTCTGAATCCGGTTTCTCTGGCTGTTAGACAGGTCTTTGTTTAAATATACCTGCAGCTCAATGTTTTGCTTTATAATGGAGGTGAGACGGTTGGCTTGTAGCACCATAATGCCAAACAAACCAATCACAAAAAGGGCAAGACTTGCGCTAAATACCACGCTTACGTAGTGATAAGTTCCTAATTTTTTCTTGCGTTTGTGTTTTTTAGGTTCTCTAGCCAAGGACAGTGATTTTCGATCAAAAATAGTAATTAATTCATAAGGGTAACTGAGGGAAGATGTTAATATTGTTGAATAGGGCAAGGGGTGAACTGCTCATTGGTAAATCAGTCATTGATCTATAGTGAGGATTAATCAAGAGCCTTCTTTTTCAATCCTGTATGGAACCGTAGTGGTTTTAATGGCTAATTGCTGCCAATTAGAGGTAGGGGGGGTAGACCATATTTAGCAATTAGCCATGCTCTGTAATTAGTGAATGCCACTTGCCCGCAAAGGCGGCTCCCTGTATTCCAGATATACCTTGAATGCCGGGAAGTTAATGACTTCAGAACTTTCTTTGCCAAGTATAGCCTTTATTTGATAACAAGGGCCCGCGTGTAAGAGGAAGTCAACTTCATTGGCTCCTTCCAGGTTGGTATTAATCAGATTTGTTCGGAGAAACTCCGCACCATCCCAATACAGTACGTCACAATGATTGTAGAAAAGGCCATAACTATCAAACAGTAATCCACAGATATACGGAGCTTCTTCCATGTCTTCTGTTACCTCGGGAAGTTCAAAATGAATATTGAGTTCTTTGAATTTGAAATGCTCATATACGGGTTCCTCATGGTTTTTAAACAGAGGCTGAAAACCGACAACGGTACGGTTGGCCTCTTCTTTGGCCAGGTTGAGTCCGATCATTTCATCAACCACCATATCTTTTTCCCTAACCACATACATGGCTTCATCTCTCGTAGTGGGATCCGGGTGGACAGTGCTTTTGTCAACAACGCCTATCCATAAGTGGTCATAGCCCTCAATGATTTCTGACTTAGGATTGATGCTGTAGACTGGTGCGTTTTTAATTTTCCCATTGTAGCCCAGTTCGTCAAGAGACAGGTCAATGTCGAAACGGTCGGGGTCGGGTAAATATCTGTTAAGTGAAAAGGTCAAAGCCAGATAGCTGGCTATTTCTGCCTGGCTTGATCTGTATACCCGATGGTATGTGGACCGGCACAAAGACTCCATGTCTACTTGCTTTGGATTCTTTTCTAACTTATAGTCATAAGTTCTTTTTAAAAAGCTGTCCGTTACTTTGCCATTACGGGAGTCCTTCACTTCTACGCTAAGAGTAGATTTCCTCCAGTCTGACCATTCCTTTTCAACCGTAGTAAAATATTCCTTATAGCGCTTGTAACATGCGGTCAGATCGTTGTACCATTCTACGACCGAGCTTTTTTGCTTATTGGCTTCTGGTTCATACAGATCTAATCCGTGGGTGAGCCTTTCTCTTAGTATGGCCAGGTGTATATGGGAGAGTATAGAGATTATAGGGACTAAATGAATTCTGTTTTTGCTGTCTGTTAGTTTAGATTCGAGGCTTACGGCCTGCCCTAAGGCCACCGTTAACACCTGAGAATTTTCTCTTAACCCTTTGTTTGGAGAGTATTGAGCTACTTGTCTCATGAGAGCATTCAATTCATTTTTGCGTTCAAAGAGCTCTTGGTCAAGTATGGCTTTGTCGATAGCTTCATACACCTGTTCTTTAATCAGGTCCCAGATGTTTATTTTGTTAGGGTCTTTTGGCCATAGAAGGGAGGTTATAGACGCAGCTATTCCGCCAACTTTAGGTATTGCTTTTTCAATACCTATGACAATTCTTCTTGCTCTGTTATTTGGAGTGTCGGTTATAAACGGAGTACCCTGGGTTAATAAATCACCGGCTTCAAGGGAACTGGAACTTTGATTCATTGTGCGTATTTTATGTTTTTTGAACGAGAGGCATAAATAAAATGTCTTACCTCTTTATCCTATCAAATTCTGATGTTTGGTCTTTTCTTTAATGAGGAACGGTATAAGGAAGTGGACCACATAGCTGAAGGATGAGTTGTGGTGGGGTAGTTATTCGAAGACTATGTCGTTGGTAGGTAGTTTCATTTTAGAAAAGAGCTCTTTTGGGGAGTAGCTGGTCATTTTTCGGCACTCTTTAATGAAGTGTGATTGATCATAATAACCGAATTCAAGCGCATCAATAAACTTCATGTTAGGTCGGTTTTTTAGCTTGCGAGAGGCGTTTTGGAACCGAATGACTTGCCACAGCTCTTTGGGGGCAAGATTAAATTCCTTCCGAATCCATCTTTCCATCGACTTTTCGGACATATGCATGCTATCCGCAAGTTCGGCCACTTTAAATTTGCCTGTTATGCTGCTTTCTATAAGACTTATAACCCGGTCTATTTTTTCGTCAACCGAAAATTTATCCAGCGAATGGCCGATGGTGCCATCAAGTGCATCAACCTGAATGGCAGTATTGCTTTCCGATAGTTCGGAGAGAATATTTTCCCGGGCGGTTGGTGGAATCAGCTTAGAAGTATCAAAACTCTGCCAATTGGTAAGCAGGCCACTGAACAATGAAAGCCCGAGAATGTTCAGATTCAGTTTAATATTCAAACAAACAAGACAGGAGGGTATGTGGTAGAATGAAGCCTGATTGGTAGCTGGCAGAATACCGGAGCTTCCCGCCCAAATAAATGATTCGGAGTCGACATCCCACTGGTGAAACCCTCCCTTTTTGACAAAATAGCATTCGATCTTCGCATTGGGTATGGTTTTAAGAAATGCCGGCTCACTAATGATAAAGAACTGATACCTGTCAACGTATTTGGAGACAGCGGGGAGTTTCGGTCGTTCTTCAATGAGTATCATTTTGTCTGATTCTTACAATTTTTTAGCTGAGCTCTCTTGTACGTTTGTATAAACTTAAAATTCGCGTATGAAAAAACAAGGACTAATATGGCTTATGTTCTCTCTGATGTTCGCAGCACAGGCTCAAACGAAAATCGAATTAGCAGGAGGTGTAACCGGAAAGCGATTTTCATTAAAAATGGATTGGGGTAATCTCAATTATGAAGTATTCGGAGAGGGCGATCCATTGTTAATCCTTCATGGCAATGGAGGTTCGGTAGAAGGGAAATACGCAATGATTCCATCGTTGCTGGAGCACTACCAGGTAATTGCTATTGATAGCAGATGCCATGGTCGTAGTGGCTGTCCGGATGGAGATTTAGACTACTTCCAAATGGCTGAAGATGTACACGCAGTAATGAAAGTTTTGGGACACAAGAAATACAGCATCTGGGGGCATAGTGATGGTGGTATTCTAGGTTTAATTATTGGTTACAGATATACCTCTGAAGTGGATAGAATGTTGATTTCAGGAGCCAACACCCGGTTGTCCGGGCTAAAACCGGAGCTTGTGGCTATGATGAGCAATTACCAACAAATACCTGATGCCACTACTAAAAAGCATCTGGCACTTATGGTAAACCAAAAGGAAATACCGATGGATAGTCTTCGGAAAATCAATGTTCCTGTAATGCTTATGGTAGGCGACCGGGATGCTGTGCGCATGCAGCATACCATGGAGATATTTGAGGCATTGCCAATGTCTAATTTATGTGTTTTGCCTGCAACAACGCACTTTATAGGCAATGATAGGCTCCATCATATTATATACTGGCTCAAAGAATTTAAAAAGCCGTTTTCAGCACCATCAACTATAGAAGTAGCCAATGCAATGGCCGAATCACTAATGGGTAACTAAGGTGCTTCCGGTCCATAAGCTGCAATCTCTTCAATTTTGCAAACGGGCAATTTAAATCGGTACGAAAGGCTTGTATATACGGAGTCTTTTGTGCCGATTGTTGCCTATTCTACGCGTTTTAATTGACCCGAACCACCTGCTTGTCGGCAATGGCATAAACCGCATCGTCTTTTTTAATATTTATTTTGGCCGTACCAGTAAAGTGGCCAAAGGCAGGCAGCAGGCCGTTGCGTTTGCCAAAGTAAAAGCAGGGGAGACGCAGTGACTGACGCCCTTTGCCGTAGAGCTTTACTGCCGGATGAATGTGTCCGGCCAGATTATAGAGTTCAGTTTCTTCAGGAATATGGCTCAGATGAAAAGGCGGAATGCAAAGTGTTTCACTCACCTGAAGGTTAGGGATTTGGTAGTTACGAGCATCGAGTACATCATGATTGCCCAGTACCAAGCTGAACTGCAAAGGAGCCTTGCTCTTCATCCAATGCCTAAAAACCTCCCAGCCCTGGTTGTGGTCTGAATGAAAGAGGTCGCCCAGAAAAATGACCTGCTCCGGAGCAAAGCGCGCAATAAGCTGGTCTAGCAGATGAATATCTCTGGTATGAATAAGGTCAGAGACAGGAATACCCGATTTGCGAAAATGCCCCGCTTTGCCCAGGTGCAGATCGGCTAGAATCAGATACTTTTTATCTGCCCAGAATATTCCTTTTTCGGGAATCAATACCAATCTTTGTCCTAATAACTCATGCACCATTGGTCAACAATTCGCAAGGCTCTGCGTTTTGTGTGAAAAACAAGTCTTAAAGATATGAACACCATTATGAAATACTCCATTCTATTGCTCACACTTTTGACTGTTATGTCCAACTCCGTTCAGGCTCAGTCGGCTGACGATGTTTTGGGCTTTTGGCTTACCGATGACGGAATGGCCAAAATAGAGATCTATAAAAAAGAAGGTAAGTACCATGGCAAAATTGTTTGGCTCAAAGAGCCCAATAACCCGGATGGTACACCAAAGCTCGATACTGAAAACCCGAAAGAAGAACTTCGCAAACGCCCTGTTTTGGGCTTGGACCTGGTAAAAGGTTTTGTGTTCGAGGATGGTGTGTGGGAAGATGGCGAAATTTATGACCCCAACAATGGCAAGACCTACGATTGCCGTATGAAACTGAAAGGCAACAAGCTGGAAGTGCGAGGCTATATTGGCCTTTCTATGTTTGGCCGCACTGTGGTGTGGACAAAAGTGAAGTCTTAACTAACTCAAAAATCGATTACGATTCCCAACGAGGGTAGAATACTCGAATTGTCTATGCCTTCAATAAGCACCAGTTGCCGGGGTGTGGTTATATTTCCCTGAGCATCTCTGTTCAGACCATACTCCGGTTCATTGGGAATATCTTGGCCAAATGCGTTTTGCAGTTCAAGAAATACATTGAAGGTCCACCGGCTGAAGTTCCATTTTTTGTCAATACGAATATCGGTTTGATTGAAGGCATTGAGTCTTACTGAGCCCAGTTGGTCATAGTCTTTGATTATGGCCGGATAGTTTTCCAGAGTAGCATTCCTGTCTACGGGAGCGTAAGGAGTGCTACCCAGGTAGCGCATTCTGGCGCTTAATTCCCAGTTGTTGCCAAACTTGTAGCCTCCCGTAAAAGTGAGCAGGTGGTTACTGTCCCAGGTGCTTGGCCGGTAAACACCATCGAGCCCCGTAAACTCGCTCTTGTACCAGGTATAGGCCAGTATGGCATAATAGTTATTGGTAAACTTTTTCTGAAAAAGAAATTCCATTCCATAGGTTCTTCCTTCACCAGTACTGCTCACATTTTCATTTCCTAACACCGAAAAATCGCCACCTAAATTGGCGAGCGACACCCCTTGTTCAAGGGACACGGGGTAGTTGTTGTATTTTTTATAAAAGCCTTCCAGAGTAAATCGTGAAGATGGGTTTAGTAAATACTCGAGCCCCAATACCGCATGGTCGCTTCGGATATACTCCGTATTTTTATTGACGAGTGAACCTGCCTGACTATAACCCAAAATAGTATAAGGTGGAATTTTATAGTATCTGCCCAGCGAGGCATTTACCGACCATTTCTTTAGTGCATCGAAAGTGTAGCTGGCAGATGCCCTGGGGCTTAGGGTTTGCCAAAAGTCATTGCCGGACTCAGTAAAACTGTTGCCATCTACTCTAATTCCGAGCGAGTATTTTAAACGATCGTCAGGTGAAGTGGAAGAAGCTTGAAAGGAGACTCCGTACTTAGTGAAGGATATTTGGTTGTCGAAATTGTTATTGTTCACTAAGTCTAAGCTATTATTTTCGTAGCTCACAAATTGCAAGCCGGCAGAGCTTACCAAGGTCCAATTTCCTTTAAAACGGGTGCTGTTATACCTAAATTTAGTTTCGGATTCGGTCGATAAATTTTGCAGGTAAAGTCCCGTTTGGTTCTCATTGTTTTCGAACCTTCTAAAGTCATTATTCAATCTACTGTTACTCAATGAAAACGTGCTAAACCCTTTGCCGTATTTGTTTCTTCGTTTCCAGCTTACACCAATGGTATTGGTTTGTTGTTTAATCACCGGTACCTGGTCTAGCGTGGCCTGTTGTTCTTCATCATATTCATCGGGCACGTTAATACTGAAATCATCAACTGACCCCACTCCGGTAATGATGATTTCATTGTACTCATCTACGGCATGAGTCAATTTATACTGGTAGTCCCAATAGTCGGGTAAAAAAGGAAGGTCCAGAGCCTGGAAAAGAAATTGCAGGTAAGACCTTCTGGCAGAAGCTATGAAGGAAGTTTTAGAAGTCTCGTTTTCGCCTTTAAATAATGGCCCCTCAAAGGTTAAGGCACTTTCGCTGCTGCTAAGCCTAAAGTTTGTTCTGAACTCCCTGTTGTTTCCGTTTCTCTGATCGAACTGAAGAACACCGGACAGAGCATTGTCATATTGCGCAGCAAAGGCCGAAGTAGAAAGTGTCACTCCCTCAAAGAAGCTTACATTGAGCAAACCAACCGGGCCACCGGCACTGCCTTGGGTTGCAAAGTGATTGATGTTCGGAATTTCAATTCCATCTAAATAATAAACGTTTTCATTGGGTGCTCCACCGCGAATAATGATGTCGTTTCTAAAACCACCAACCGAACCCGATACTCCGGGCAGAGATTGTACAACCTTTGCTATGTCATTATTTCCGCCCGGATAAGTAGCAATTTCTTCCCGCGAGAGCTTTTGGATAGAAAGGGGAGTCTCTTCAATTTTCTGAAACGGGTTGGCCATTACTACTACCTGGCCCAATTCTGAGATGGTTTCTTTTAGTTCAAAATTCACGTCCGGATTTCCTCCCGAGCGAATTACTATGTTGAATTTGGTTTGCGTTTCGTACCCTACGAAAGAAACTTGCAGTGTAAAAGTTTTTGTAGGTAAGTTTTCCAGGGTGTAAAAACCCTCCGCATTGGTAATGGCTCCGGTTTGTAATTCGAGCACCTGCACCGTGGCTCCGGGTATAGATTCTCCGGTTTTGGCATCGGTCACATATCCGGAGAGGTTGCCTTTGTTTTGATAGGCCGACAGAGGCAGGCCCACCCATAGCATCAACAGAAAAAATAGATGTCGCATAGAATAGTTTACATGAGACAAACTAAGGGAGCATAAAAGGGTTTGAGACTTTCTAATTTATTTGCTCTCAGTCTGAGGTGTAAAGAGCTTTTTATCGGCCACAAAGGTTCCAAAAGGTAAAAGCGAGGCAATAAGCGCCAGAAAAGTCTTCCACATGGTCCACGCTTCTTTGCGCCCCACAAACATTACAAAAGAGCAATAAAGCACGAAAAGCACTCCATGAGCCAGGCCAACCGGGTAGGTGGGTTCAGGTATGTTGAACCAGTATTTAAGGGGCATACAAATTCCTAAGAGCAGAAGGTAGGAGACACCTTCCAGTATAGCGAGTAATTTCAGTGTTTTGAGCATCAGTTCTTTTGTGTCCGGCCGTAAATCTCAAACCTCAAATGCCAAATTGCAAGCTCCGGCCTACAAATCATAAATCCCGGGTCTCAAATTGTAGAACTTATGGCCGCTCCTAGATTTCAACTGTTTTTTTAAGGTTGAATGTGTTAGTATTGAAGAAGATTAAAAACGAAAACTATCTATATGAAAAAGGTCTTATTCCTATCGGGTTTGTTAACGCTGATTTTCGCCCACAACGGGCAGGCGCAAGACAAGCTCAAAAATATGCCAGGATACGAGCAGTATCAGAAAATGGCACCACAGCTGCGCGGTTCGGTAGACTACGGAACCATTTCTGCCAATTGGAGTGATGATGGCTCCAGCTTTCAGTTTGTGAAGGATGGTAAGCTTTGGAAGTACGATGTAAAGAAGAAAACTACCGAAGATTTAGGGACTCCTCCAAGACCGGAAAGAAGAGCCTGGAACCGTCCGGCCAGAGGTCGTCAGTACGCATCGGCCGATTCGCCCAATGGGCAATTAAAAGCATTCCATAAAAATAGAAACATGTACATCAGTAATGCCGATGGCAGCAATGTGCAGGCCATTACTACCGATGGCAACATGGAAAATAAATTAAAGTACGGTATTGCCACCTGGGTGTATGGTGAAGAACTAGGGCAAAATACCGCTATGTGGTGGTCGCCCGATAGTAAAAAAGTGGCCTTCTACCGATTCAATGAGCAAGGCGCGAAGCAGTATTACGTTTTGCTGGATCAGCTCAAATTGTACGATTCACTGGAAGTAATGTCATACCCTAAAGTAGGTGAGCCCAATCTTCCGGTAGACCTAATGGTATACGACCTTGAAACCAAGAAAACTACTCTTCTGGATACCCGAGGCGGAAAGTCTTTTGAAGACGGGCCTTTAGGAACTTATCTCTATGGTGTGGAGTGGACTCCCGATGGCAAGGAGTTGCTTTTTCACAGCACCAACAGAAAGCAAGATATTATGGAGCTTAGAGCGGCCGATCCGGTAACCGGTAAAAGCCGCACTGTGGTAAGAGAAGAGTGGTTGCCTAGCTTTACCAAGAATACACCCGAAATGCGGTGGTTAAAAGATGGCAAGCGTTTTATCTGGGCTTCGGAAAGAACCGGCTTCAATAACTATTACCTCTATAATATTGATGGTACTTTGGAGGCAACTCTGACCCAACACCCCTTTGAAGTAGCCGGAATAGAAATGGTTGACGAGAAGAAGGGAGAGCTCTACTACATGGCAAGAAGTGGTGAAAACCATATGAAAATGCAACTGCACAGAGTGAGACTGGATGGTACCAAAGATACCCGCCTTACCGATCCGGCATACAATCATTCCGTGACCATTTCGCCTGACGGTAAGTACTTTATCGATATTGCCCAAACACACAATATTCCTCCCTTTACCAATTTGGTAGACAGTAAAGGCAAAGTGGTGGCCGAATTGGCTAAGAGCGATATTAGCAAGTTTGAGCAACTTGGATTCAAAAAAGTAGAGGCATTTACCTTTACCGCAGCCGATGGGAAAACTGAATTGCACGGTTTACTTCATTTTCCGTCAAACTTCGATCCCAATAAGAAGTACCCACTAATCTTGGCCAACTACGGAGGGCCGGCTACCAACGAGTTTAGAGAAACCTTTACCTTGCCAAACCCACTTACTGAATATGGATTTTTGGTGGTAGATGTTGATGGCAGAAACGTGAGAGGGCGTGGTAAGCGAATGCTCGATGAAATATATGGCAAGCTTGGTCAGGTAGAAATGGACGATTTTGCAGAAGGTATAAAATCGCTTTATAACCGACCTTATTTCGATAAAAACAGAGTGGGTGTATATGGCACTTCCTATGGTGGAACAACTGCAGCTACCTGTTTGCTGAGACATCCTGATGTGTTCCACGCAGCAGTGGCCAACTCGGCCGTAACCGACTGGAGATATTACGACAATATTTACACCGAGCGTTACATGAACTTGCTGGAAAATAACCTGGAAGGCTATGAAAAATTCAGTTTGATGAATCAGGCCGATAAGCTGCAGGGAGAAATTATGATTTTCTTTGGTACCAGCGATAACAATGTACACCCGCAAAATTCTCTTGCTTTTATTGATGCTTTGCAGAAAGCCAGAAAAAGCTTTGAGGTGCAAATTGGCCCGGATCAGGGACACACAGCCATGGACTCGGAGCGAATGATGGAGTTCTTTATTGAACATCTGGTCATGAAAAACGGAATGGCACTCGAGTTAAAGAGGTAAGCTGTATAAACACTTGTTGATCAAAGGGATGTTGTTAATCCGTGAACGGATTGGCGGCATCCCTTTTACTTTTTAACTTAAAGTCTCTGGAAGACCAAATGCATGGCCTTTGTTTCCGAAAGTAGTATACCGATTGTCATGACCGGGCAGTGTAGTGAGCGTGAAACAGAGGTTTGCTGGCTTCTTTTATGCCCTAAAGCAGAACCATGAGCAAAGCAATAAACAACACCATACTACAAGACACCAGTGAGTTGATCAGAGGCCTGGAGGCATTGGCATATCCTTCTCATGAGTGGTCTCGCGACAATGGAACCAATCGTTACTCAGCCCTTCGTCTCTGTTATCATCTAATGACCCGCGATGGAGTGAGTTACGATGGTAAAGTAAGGGCGAAAAACGCCATACTTATGGAAAGTGCCTTTGAAGGTATTGCCAAAAACCTGGATAAGTCACTGAGCGATAGGTTGCGTGAAAGACTGAATCCCATTACACTGGAAACAGAGCAGGAGTCAAAGCTCACTCATAAGAGCATAAATGATGCAGCCAACTACTTTCAAGACTGTGTCGATGGTTTGCTAAGTGATTTCAGGAAAGGTGGCCCATTTGGGGGTGGTCTCAGCAATATTGAGAAATACCTTTTTAAACCGGTGCAAATTCAACTTCCTCCTCAAGATGCTCTGGCCGATCTTTTAGAAGATAAGCAGGTAACCGGCAGGCGATTCTATGCGGCCATATATCAACATGAAAAGGTGTTGAGCAAAGTGAAACACTGGGTTGAAAACGGAAAGTTCAGTGCCGATGAGTATGGGCTTTTCTTTACGCTTTTTCGCATAAAGTTGAGTGAATACAAGAGCATTTACCTTACCCAGGAAAATATGCTGGAAGACTGTCATTACGAGCCTGATAGTCTTCGCGGTGAGATTTTAAGCCGTATACCTCAAGAGCATGGCCAGGAACCCAATTACCATCGGTTATTGGAAGAAGGTATGTATACCGTGTGGTTAGGTAAGCAAAACCAACACATTTTACAGATGAGTGGTTTTGAGATTCCTTCCATACTCAATGTGGCTTTGCAGCAAAATGATAAAGCCAAGTTTCTGGAAAAGGTGTTGGACTTTAGTCAGTCTGACTTCAAGGAACAATACAATAAGGCTATTGAAATTATTTCAAAAGTGAAAGTGCGTAACATGGATGAGTTCCGAAAGAATCTTCATGCCGGACTTTACAGCGCAAGGGGAAGAGAAATGTTCCTGTCAGATAATGACAACTGGGTGTTTATTTCCGATGGTCAGGAATTGGCCGATTTTTGCATGAATAATGTGAAGATCATGGCTGAAGATATGGTTACTGAAGGGTCTATTACGGGAATTATTGGTGCGCTGGCCAGAATTGGAGTAAAAGCCTTTGGGAAAGGAGTGAGAGGGGCTACTTCGGTATATAAGTCTTTTGGCAATGAGATACTGACTATGACCAAAGACAATAGAAATATAAAAATTGACCAGATTTTTGAATAAGCCTAACCGGTAAAATCCAGTTGCATCCTTGCAATTCGTTCGGAGAGCATTTCTGTCGTGAATTTTTCGCGCAGGCGGTCTACCATAATTGGAAAGCAGAATGGAGTGGGCTTTCGCAGCTTTCTTACAATTATTTTTTGCTGGTTAATAAGGCGTAATGATTCGGTAAGTCTGGAGCGCTCGAACTGCAGGCTCAGCACTTCTTCATTGGCCTGTTTGAGCAACAGGTTGTTGGGGTCGTAGTCTTCAAACACTTTGTAAATCATGGTAGAAGAGGCCTGCAAATGTTTAAATGACATGCCTTTGCCTGGAAAACCCTGAAAAATCAGTCCTGCTATAGTGGCAATGTCCCTGAATTTGCGCTTGGCCATTTCTGTGTTGTTAATACTGGCCTTAATGTCTTCCAGCAAATACTCCATAGAAAACAGGTCTAGCTCCAGAAAGTCTTCTATTTCGATATCTTGATCGGTAAGCAATTCGAAACCATAGTCATTAGAAGCAATTGAAAAAGAAATGGGTTGACTTACTGAAATGCGGTATGCCGTAAGGGCAGCCAATACCTCGTGGACATACTTCCCCTCAAACGGATAGATATAGATGTGAGTACCTTCATCAGACTTTATTTGCTCAATGAGTAGCTCATTCTGCCTTGGAATGGCCGAAAGCTTGCCTTGTTTCTCCAACAATGGCTTTATGCAGTTCATCTCGGGGCCTTCGAATTTTCCCACGGAAGCATCATGGATTTTCTTTCGGAGTTGATTGGAGAGTAGCGATGTGAATGAGGCTTTTCCACCTCCCCAACGTGGAATGGGGCCGGTTTTCTTCTTCGATTTACGCACATGGGCAGTGAGGTCTTTGAATCTGACCAACTCCAGATTAATGCCCGCAAACCAAAACGTGTCACCTATTTTGAGTGAGGAAATAAAGCTTTCTTCCACCGTTCCGATATAAGCTCCCGATAGGTATTTAACTTTTACTACCGGGTCTCCCACAATGGTACCCATAGAAAGCCGGTGCCGCATGGCTGTTCTCCTGTCGTTTACCTTATAAAGTCCGTCAGGCATTATTTCCACCTTGGCGAACTCATCGTAGGCACTGAGCGAATGCCCTCCCGTGGTTATAAATTCCAGGCACCATGCCCATTCTTTATCTGTGAGCCCCTTGTAGGCGCGGGTGCTTTTGATCTGACGGTGTATTTCTTCGGGGTAAAAACCCGGCCCCACGGCTAGTGTTACCAGGTATTGAACCAACACATCATAGCAGTTGAGCAATGGCGTGCGGCTTTCAAACTGCTCTTGCTCAATGGCTTCTTTGAGCACTGCGGCTTCTATTAGTTCAAGCGAATGTGTAGGTAGAAAATAGATTTTACTGGTAGCTCCCGGGCGGTGGCCGCTACGGCCGGCCCGCTGGAAAAAACGTGCCACACCTTTGGGGCCTCCAACCTGAATAACCATGTCTACCGGCCGGAAATCTACCCCAAGATCGAGCGAGGAGGTACAAACCACACACTTTAACTTTCCGGCATGCAGTGCCTCTTCTACCCACTGTCTCACAGCCAGATCGAGCGACCCATGATGCATGGCCACCAGTCCGGCTAGCTCCGGTGCCTGATCCATCATTTTCTGGTACCAAATCTCTGTTTGCGACCGTACATTGGTGAAGAGAAGCGTAGAAGTATTGGCCTCCAATATGGGTAGTATTCTTGGGAGCATGTTCAACCCCAGGTGTCCCGTCCACGGAAGGGTGTCTACATGGTCGGGTAGCAACGTTTCTATCTCAATTTTTTTGTCTATATCAGCTTTAATAATGGCGCAATCTCCGAACTGATCGCCCAAAAGCACCTGTGTGGCTTCTTCAAGATTGCCAATGGTTGCAGAAACTGCCCAGGTTTGAATGGGTTTAGGGTTCAGGTGTCTGAAATAGGCTAGGGCAAGCTCCATTTGTACCCCGCGTTTGCTTCCTACCAATTCGTGCCATTCGTCTATCACAATGGTTTTTAAATTTTTGAAGAGTTTGGGAGCATCTTTTTGAGCCAACAGTACATGAATGCTCTCCGGAGTGGTAACCAAAGCCTGAGGCATAGTTTTTATTTGATTTTGCCGCTCTTTGGTAGAAGTGTCTCCCGTACGCAAACCAACCTGCCAGTGCAGTCCCATTTCATTACTGGCCATTTGCATGGCATTGCGAATATCCTTGGCCAACGCGCGCAAGGGAGTGATCCAAAGTACTTGCAAACCGGTGGTTTTGGAAGAGTTTTGCAAGGCAGCCAATACACAGCCCAGCCAAATGGCATAGGTCTTCCCACTTCCGGTTGGCGCATTTAAGAGACCACTTTTGCCCTGTAGCAAAGCTTGCCAGCAGTCTTGCTGAAAGGTATAGGGTTGCCAACCTTTGGCATTGAACCAGCGCTGAGCGGCTGTAAAATCAAATGTAGTTTTTGAAGTCATTCAGGGAATAAGCTTTTGAAAATACTTAATTCCTGAACCAATGAATATGTTTTGTGGCTGAAGATGTGTTGAGCACCACGAAGAACCGGAAAGCCGTTTAGAAGGTGGCTTTGTAGTCAATCCGCATGTTCATGAGCCTGAGCGTGCCGTTTGTGGCATTTAGTTTTAAGGCACCACCATTATAATAGCCTAACTTCTTGTTTACTTTTATTATTACCAGATACTCTTTGTTGTTAGTGTCAATCTGGTAAAAGCCTGATTTGTTAGGGATTATGATAAACTTTGGTTTTACTTCTTTCTTCTCCAGCAATTTTAGATCATAAAATTTGGTGCCGTCTTTTTCTATCATAGCGGCCTGCAACTGGTCCAGTTTAGAAGTTTCGAAAAAGTAGAGTTCGTTTCTTACCGTATCAGGTGCATTTGTTTTGCCATCAGTAGAGGGCATAAAATCTCCTTCAAACTTTAGTACATGGCCATGATAACCGTTTATAATGGTTGGAGAGGTGATTTTGTTGCTCATTTTTACTTTATAGGAGAAGTAGAAATTGTCTTGTTGAGGCACGCTGTCCTTCTTACAAGAAACTGCAAAAACGGCAAGTATGAGTCCGATAAGGGCAACTCTTATTTTCATGTAGTTTTCCTTTTAAGGCCACGAAATAAATAAATTCTGTGGCTAATACAGCAGATATAACAGTTAAAGATTACTAAAAGCCGTTTTCACACAATGTCTGTTGGCTAGACTCGGGTGATGATTTATGTATAGATTTTTAAAAGTGGGTAAAATATTGACTGATTTAACAAACGATTCCGTAGAAAATGATTAATCAGGTTTATAAATAATGCTATATGTGATAAGTTAATGGTCAAAAATGGTGAATTGGGTTTGTTTCCGATTTGCTAATGATTTCAGAAGCTTAAGAAGTTGCCCCAATGAAGAAGATAGTTTTTACAGACCTTGATGGTACCTTGTTAGACCTTAAAAGTTACTCGTATGCCCGGTCCAGAGAGGCCGTAGAGTTTCTTCAAAACCGTGAGATTCCTTTAGTTTTTTGCAGCTCAAAGGCCAGGGCTGAGCAGTTGGCCTATCAGGAAGCTCTGGGTGTTCATCATCCGTTTATTGTGGAAAACGGATCGGCCATATACATTCCTAAAGGGTATTTTAAGCAGCCTATCCCATTCAATACTTATCACATCAATCAGTTTGAGGTGATTGTGGTTGGTGAACCTGTAGAAACAATTCGAGAAGCAATTGCGAATCTTAGAGAAAACTTACGACTTTCTTTTCTCTGCTATTGCGATTTACCGGCCGAAGAAGTTTCTATGTACTTGGGTATGGATCTTAATTCGGCCAGAAGGGCCATGCAACGCGAGTTTTCAGAGAGCATACTTCAGGGCACACTCTCCCAGCGCTTTTTCACGGAGCTAGATAAGGTAGGCTTCAGAAGTATTCCCGGTAGCCGCTTTCAAACCATAGTTTCCAAACAGGCCCATAAGGGCAGAGCCATTGAGCTGCTATTAAAACTGTACGAGCAGGAGTGGGGTGAGGTATGGAGTTATGGAATTGGCGACCATGTGAATGACTACGAAATGTTTAAGGCGGTAAATGAGCCTGCGCTTGTACAACGCCCAAACGGAGAATGGGCTGTGTTGGAAGAACCTTGTGCACGCTTGATTAACGCAATAGGGCCGGAGGGATTCTCGCAGGCGGTGTATGCCATGGTTGGGCCACAGCACAAGCAGGCTGTTTAGTGGAATAAGTTAAAAGTAAAAACCCCATTGCCTGCCGGCCTACCATTAGCCGGAAAACAATGGGGTTAGTCGGTTAAAACCGACTTTTACTGATTTATTCGTGGTCTATTGTTGAGACCAATGGTCTTTCATTACAATGGCCTCTTTGGTTACGGTTTGACCGTTCATTTCAATTACCACTTTGTATGTACCTGGACCTACTCCTTTGGTTTCATACCTCATGCTTTCCATTCGGTTTTTGATGTCTTCTTCAGACATGCCAAAGTTTCTGAATCGGTTAGCCATTTGCTCAAGATCTCTCTGTGAGCGCTCTCCGGTAATTTCTACAAACCTCCAGATAAAGGTGTTTAGGCCTGCGGAAGCATCGATGGCAGACTTATAAATTTCCTTAGCTCCTCTGTAAATCTTAAGGTTGGCTGTTCCTGCATTTTTCACATGGAAGTGTATGTGGCTTCCGGGAGCTCTGCTTTCTCCATCAAAGTTGGTGTAAGCTGTTACATTGCTAAGTCCGCTAATGTATTGCACGGCAGGCTGAATGTCGAACAGAGTAAGCCCGGCATTGAGGGTCTGAGCATTCATTCCCTGCAATGGAGAAATATCGGCAATAAAAATACCGCGTCCGTGAGTGGCCACAACCAACTCATTTTCTCTTGGGTGAATGACCATGTCGTAGGCCGGATTGGTCGGCATACCGGTCATAAACTTGGTCCAGTTTGCGCCACCATCAATGCTGGCAAAAGTGCCCAGCTCAGTTCCAACAAACAAGAGGTTAGGATTTTTGTGGTCTTCACGAATAACATTTACACCACCATCAGGTATGCCAGCAGCTATAGAGGTCCACGTTTTACCCCAGTCGGTAGTTTTATAGAGGTAAGCTTTAAAGTCGTCTCTTCTCATGCCATTAAAAGAAACATAGGCCGTGCCCGGATAGTGAGCAGAAGCTTCCACTCGTGTTACCCAGTACTCCGGATTATTTGGAATATTGGCATTTAACTTAGTCCATGTTTTACCTCCATCTCTGGTTACGTGTACATTTCCATCGTCAGTTCCGGCCCATAGTTCATTGGCATCTAGCGGAGATTCTTCCAGCGTGGTAATGGTTCCGTACTGTATGTTGCCTGTACCGTTAGCTTTTACCTCGTCATTATTAGAAAGGTCGGGGCTAATTTCTTCCCAGCTTTCACCTCTGAAAGGTGATCTTACCACCTTATTTCCTGCATGGTAAATGACATCAGAATTATGCTGAGATACTACAATAGGAGCATTCCAGTTCCAGCGCATGTTTCTGTCGCCTCTGTAGCGAATGCCATACGTTTCTCCGGTCACCATGTCCACGCGTTGTAGTGGGCCAAATTGAGACTCGTTGTACAGATATCGGTTGTTGGTACGGTCTACCACGTTGTACATACCATCTCCACCACCGGTTCTTTGCCATGCTTCAAAAGGAATTGGTCGGCCGTCTTTTGAAGTGCTTGGACCACGTACAGAGCCATTGTCTTGCAAACCGCCATATACGTTGTAAGGGTAGGCCATGTCTACATCTACTGCATAGAACTGTGCCAAAGGAATTTCGTCAGGATGATACCACGTGGCACCCGCATCGTAAGTAATGCCCATACCATGATCGTAACCTAAAAGCATGTGTTGCGAATCGGCAGGGTCTATCCACATGGCGTGGTTGTCTCCTCCAAAGCGGAAGGGCTGGCCCCAGGTTTTACCACCATCTTTCGTTTCCCAAACACGAATACCCAGTACGTACACATGGTCTTCATCGTTGGGATCTACTCTTACCTGCTGGTAGTAATAAGAAGGATAACCACCTACATCTTCGCCATCAGGGCTTATTTTTCTCCAGGTTTCTCCACCATCATCTGATCGATACATTTCTGTACCTTTTACAGATTGCCCTCTTTGCAGTGGAATACCAATTTCAAGCATTCTTCTTCTCTCTTCCGTAGAAATGCCGTCAACGTTTACGTTTTCGATATTGGCATAAACCACTTTAGAGTTTCCGGGGGCATAAGCCACTCCAATTCTACCTATGAAACCACCCGGTAGCCCGTTAGTAAGCTTTTTCCAGGTTTTGCCGCCATTGGTCGACTTGTAAATAGCACTGCCTTCTCCACCTTCATTGAAAGTCCAGGGTCTTCTGATTTTATCGTAAGCAGCAGCAATGAGTGTATTGGGGTCTGAAGGACTCATAGCCACATCGACCACACCCACATATTTGCCATCGGCTTTTTTAACTTCCAAAACCTTTTCCCAACTCTTACCGCCATTAGTGGTTTTGTAGAGGCCTCTTTCGGGGTTATCGGAATATAGATGTCCAAGCGCGGCCACATACACTACGTTGGAGTTCTTAGGGTCTATGATAATACGGCCAATATGGTGAGACTCCGGTAAACCCATGTTTTTCCAGGTTTTACCTCCGTCTGTAGATTTATAAACACCATCGCCCCAATAAGAACTTCGTGAGTTGTTGGCTTCTCCTGAACCTACCCATACCACGCTTGTATCGCGTTGGTCTACGGCCACGGCTCCAATAGAAATGATACTTTCGTTATCGAAAATTGGTTTCCAGGATTGACCGTTGTTAGTGGTTTTCCATAGGCCGCCAGAAGCTGTTGCGGCATAAATTACTTTAGGAGCTTTATCTACAACCGCAAAGTCTACGTAGCGGCCGCCCTGACGGGTAGGTCCTATTTCCCTGAATTCGATGGATTTAACCACCTGATCAGGTATTTTCTGTGCAATTGTCTCCGGTAAGGCCAAAAGACCAACTAAAAATGCCAGAGACAACCTTCTGAATGTTTTAGCAGTAAGGTTTATCATATTTCTTATGGTTATGGCTTTGAAATTAAGGCAAAAAGCAACCAGTACAAAGGTGTGTTTGGGCTATTACATAAATGGTAAAAAACCTGTTGGTTGTAATTGAAAGAGCCTTTAATAAGGGAGCATACCCGGAAAGATGTTAAATTCATGAATTCATCCAAGAAGCCTGTTGGGTAAAAACTCCCGGGTTCAAAAGAACTATGAAACGTCTGTTCTACTTTTTTCTGATTAGTTGTTTAACGGCCCTGCCAGCTTTAGCTCAAGAGAGTCTTCAGGAGGTATACAATGCCGCTGTTGCTGCCTTTGAGGCTAAAGACTACCATACATACCTGGAAAAGATAAGAGAGGCCAACGAAATGAGGCCGAACCATCCGACCATAGTGGCTAAACTTGCGGGA
The DNA here is from genome assembly GCF_002296035.1 of Roseivirga sp. UBA838. Classification (NCBI taxonomy): domain Bacteria; kingdom Pseudomonadati; phylum Bacteroidota; class Cytophagia; order Cytophagales; family Roseivirgaceae; genus Roseivirga; species Roseivirga sp. UBA838. Next base: position 4,437 of record NZ_DBHC01000030.1, on the reverse strand, counting down.
GCCTGGGCACTCACCGGGCGCAAGAGTCGTGCGGTGCAAACGCTACAGCAGATGCTTCTAATGGATGCTACTTTTGATTTTACTTCAGCGCCTGAGTTTGAGAGCCTGAAGAACTACAGGGGCTATGATGATTTGCTGGAACTGCAGGCCAGATTGAGCAAAGTAGAGGTACACGATGAGGTGTTTCGGGTCATTAATGCAGGAATGCTCCACCCGGAGAGCTTTGTTTTGCTCGATAGTGGAGAGCTGTTGCTTGGTAGCATTCGCGAAAAACGCATAGTAAAAGTAGACACGAATGGTTTGGTTTCAGATTGGATCGATTTGCCTTACAGCGTGTTGGGCATGAAATACGATGCTTTGCGAGACCATTTATGGGTGGCCACTGCAGCTTTTCCGGAGATGGTGGACTTTAACCCGAAAGACCAAGGCAAAAGCATGATTGTGCAGGTTGATGTTTCGGAAGGTAGAATTCTTCATGGAGTGGAATTCAATGATGGTTCGGTCATTGGCGATGTGCTGCTGGATGACAGGCAACGCATTTGGCATAGTAACAGTGCTAAACCCTTTCTGGTGAGGAATGTAACCGACACGGCTGAGTATTATGGAGCTTTTTCAAGGAAATACATCGACCTGCAAGACTCTCACTTCAATCTACAAGGACTCACTCTTAATGACTCTCAGCGTTATTTATACTTTGCTGATTATATATCGGGTATTCACCGGGTCGATCTGCAAACGGATAAAATAGAAAAGGTTTTTGCCAGTGAGAATATCTTGTTGAAGGGAATTGACGGTTTATATTTCTATAACAATACGTTGCTGGCCATTCACAATGGGGTTAAGCCTTACAAGGTCGTACAGTATTTTCTGGACGAGTCGGGCCTTTTTATTGATATGGAGCGCATCATTAACCGTGGTGGTGAAAGCTTGGGCGAACCCACCCTGGGGCAGGTAAAAGATGGCTATTTTTATTACCTGGCCAATAGCCCATGGGCTGCATATGATGCCAATAAGAACCTGTTGCCAGAGAAGGTAAGCCCTATTGAAATAAGAAGAATTAAACTGGACTAAGCAACTAAATACCCCAACCTGTCAATGAGTAAACCCAGAAAAGATGCGCCCCTTAAAATGCCCAGATACCGTGGCGGAGATGACGCCATGCTTGCTTTTCTGCAGGACAATCTTAACTATCCTAAACAGGCACTTGAACAGAAAATAGAGGGCGTTGTTGAGGTGGCTTTCGATGTGGACGGTAGAGGTAGGGTGTTCAACGCACGTGTTATACAAAGCCTGGGTTTTGGCTGCGATGAGGAGGTGCTCCGTTTGGTTGAGCTTCTTAAGTTTGAAAAAGCCTACAACAAAGGCAGAAATGTGTGCCTGCATAAAAAGGTGAAGGTACGGTTTAAACTGCCACAGGCTAAGCCTGATCCTTTGGTACGTTATAGCCTGGTTCCGAACAAAACCGAGAGCAAAGAAGAAAAGCCTCAAAAAATGAGTTACACGATTCGGTTTTAATGATTTCTCCAGAAAATTTGGATAACAAAACTAAGTGACGATCGTTAATTGTGCCTTGTGATTGTCTTCCTTCGAAATAGTAAGATCGTGCGGTGGGTTTGGGCCTTTATGGCCCTGTACTTGTTCAATATTAGTGTTGATACCAATCATTCCTATCCTGACGGGTTTCTTCAAGAAGTAGGGCTCAATGAGCAGGATAGTTTTATCGAGCTTATTCTGGAAGAAGTTTTGGGTATAGAAAATGCCCTGGCTGAATATGATAATGAAGACAGTGAGGAGCACCGCAAAAAGGAAAGCAGAATTAAAGAGTTGCTCTTACACAATGAAGGACTTCCCGAAAACCACCCCACCATTTTTAAAGCCAAAAAAGAACGATTGTCAGCGTACCGAAATTCTTTTTACAGTGTTTTTTTAGATTTGGATACCCCGCCACCCAAGGGTTAATACCCCTTACAAGGCTTGTATACGCTACCCTGATAGGTTTTTTCTGCTAACAGGCAGTACTGCCTACTCATTGGGGTTGCAACAATTGTGGCCTGAGCTGCTGAAGAAACACACCGCTTCCTCAGCAGCCCCTCTATTTATTGAACCACATTTTAAAACCTGAATAACAAACATGAACATCATAAAATATTGGGTGCCGGTCTTGCTATGCCTTTTGAGCATCCGAACAGCGATAGGACAGACCAATGACGCTCAAAAAGACAGCATCTATATTGCTGAAGTGCAGGATTCCAGAAAGCCCTACAAAGTATTGCATGCCGAACCTTTATACATAGACCTGATTCGCGACCTTGGAGCCCGAAAGGGAGAAAAGGAATGGAACATTGGCCTTGGGCTTACCGATAATTTGAACTTCGATTCATACGAAGCTCTTGTGGAATATGAGTGGGCTCCTGTAGACAGGCTGGGGTTGGAGGTAGAATTGCCTTTTACTTTTTATACACCCCTAAATGGAACCTCACGAGAACTGTTGCCCTCTAACCGGCTCAATAGTCTGAAACTGGCCGCTCAATGGACCTTTCTGGTAAGTGAGAAGAGGGCCACTTCTATGGCATTGGGCTATATCAATGAGTTTGAATTGTCTGACTTTAGAAACTTTGGAGAACCCCTGGTAAAAGGAAATATTTACAACCCGTTTTTAGTAGTGGCAAAGCGCTGGGGAAATAACTTTCATTCCCTTATATATACCGGGCCAATGATTGAACAAATGTATGAGAGCAAGGCTGTAACTACTCACTACGATATTAATACCAGCTTTCATTACATGATATCAGGCACAAGAAATTTTATTGGTATAGAGTTTAACAAAACCTTAGGGCATGCCGATTTTGATATGACCATAAGGCCTCAGATGCGGCTGGGATTGGCGGAAGACCTTCTGGTAGGAATTGTGGCTGGTATTCCTGTGCAGCGAGAAAACCAACGGTTTAGCAGCTTTGTAAGGCTCATTTGGGAACCCGGACATCGTACTAAAAATAAAAAGAGACATCATTAACCCAATGCATTAATTGACCGGAAGGAGCTATGTAGGCAGGGTTTCTTCCGGTTTTTTATGTCCCAATTACTTTAATACCTTATCCTGCGTTCTTCCACCTTAAGCACCACACCATTACTGTAGGTGGTTTTCTTTATCCAATTGCCCAGGTGATCGTATTCGTAAAAGGTAGCGTACCTGTCTACAAAGGTGCCCTTTAAGGTTCTGCTTTCGTACTCCACCAAATCGTTGTATACATAAATTTCTCTAAACCGGGCCCTGTAACTAGTCGTGTCTTCCGTGTTGTAGTAGCCTTTAATAACCACTCTGGCTGAGTCGTGCTGTATTTCTACTAGCTTTTCTGATGGCCAGCCGCTGGCTTGGTAAAAAACAGTTTCGTTGACCAAAGAATCAGGAAAATGCCGGGTATGGCTTACGGAATGGAGCAGTTCATTTTTTAAGGTTTTGGCAGTGGTTCTAAGCCCCCGGGTATCGTAGGTATAGAGAATCTCGGTGCGTAAGTTGGGTTTTGGTTCTTCCGGCTTAGTGTTGGCCGAAACACCGGTGTTGCTCACGATGTCGTAGTATTCATCGCTCACCAGATCGTTCTGGCTGTTGTAGGCATAGAGCCAGTATCGGTTGAGCTGTTGGGTGCCACGATACTCTTCTTTGGAAATCAACTGCAATCGATCGTTGAAACGGAGTATGGTTTTGGAGTGAACTGTACCAGTGACACGATACACCACCTCTTCAGATGTTAGATCTTCATCATTGTAAGTGTAGGTAATGCGGGGAATACTCTCGAAAGAGTCTGTGCGAAGTTGCTCAATTATTCGACCGTGGGTATCGTATAGGTATGTTTTGATAGGGCTGCCCGTCTTTTTGAAAACCACCTTGCGGAGCCGGCCCAATTCATAAAAGTATTGTCTGGATATGGGCGATTTATACAGACGTGCAGAGTCTCTGTTGTAGTTATACTCTTCGATGCTAAACTCCTGAGGCTGCCCCTTCAACTGGGTGTCTATCCATATTTCTTGTAAGTGAGAAGACTCAAACGAAGGCAAAAGACGGGGAGACTGAGCCCATACGCAGTGTGCTGTGAGAAGTAGAAAAGTAATAAGGCGCATTAGCTAAATATACTGTGAATTAGCCTTATAGGTAAAGTACACGAGATGAAAATAATGTGCGTTAGCCTTTTGAGCCCGGCAGTACGCTAGGGTTAGTGGGAAGTAAGTGCCTGCACATTGATGGAATGGTGGGAATAAAAAGCTGTCTCAAAGGTCGGCTAAGTTGGTTATTCTTAGTTTGACCGGGAATCTCGATTGGGTATTCATCCTCTAGCTTTACTTACTTAACCTGAGTTCGATGTACGAAAAGAACGTCATGCCGGAAAAACAGGCCTTAAACTCTCAAAAAGGCCTGTTTTATCCGGTATCTCAACAGAG
>NZ_DBHC01000039.1:34767-76251 GCF_002296035.1 Roseivirga sp. UBA838 | reverse complement strand
CCATTTGTGTCTTCACAAATGGCTGTTAAAAGACGCTGTGAGGACACAGCTTGTGGCTAGTATACTGGATATAACAAATGCGACCTAAAAGACTTCAAGTCTGAATTATTTTTGTTCAGAGCAATGATTTTATTCCTCTCAACCCCGAGTAGACCATAGTCTCTTCAGTTCTAAAACCCATTTCGCACTAAGTATATCACGCATCGCAATACTTTAGTCCTTACCTTCGCAGCTCAATTACCCTATGAGTTTTCAATACCAACATATAGACCTCCCCGTCAAGGAAGTTGTTCTCGATACCAGAAAGCATCTCGCTGAAAAGAATACGCTAATCGTTAATGCGCCTCCGGGCGCAGGAAAAAGTACGCTTTTACCACTTACTTTGATAGACGAACCTTGGCTCAAGGGTCAGAAGATCATCATGCTGGAACCACGCAGGCTGGCTGCTCGTACCATTGCGGAGCGCATGGCTTACTTCCTTGAGGAAAAGGTTGGCGAGACTGTTGGCTACCGTATTCGGTTTGACAATCGGGTTTCAGATAAAACCAAGATTGAAGTAGTTACTGAGGGCATACTCACCCGTATGATTCAGTCAGACAATGAGCTTTCCGGTATTGGAATGGTCATTTTCGATGAATTTCATGAGCGTAGCATCCATGCAGATGTAGCTCTGGCACTTTGTAGAGAAGCTCAACAAGTGCTTCGGCCCGACCTGCGCATTATGATTATGTCTGCTACCTTAAATATGCCGCAGTTAACCAGCCTCTTAAAAGCTCCTGCGGTAGTCAGTGAAGGCCGGCAATACCCCGTAGAAATAATTTATGAAGGAGATATCGATGAATTTTTAATTCCTGAGCTAATCTCCAAGACCATCAGCAAAGCGGCCAGGCTTCACGATGGAGATATTCTGGTGTTTCTTCCCGGTCAAAGAGAAATTCAGAAAACGGCCGACCTGTTGAGAGGAAGCTTAAAAGGAATGGCCATTCATCAGCTCTACGGAAGTTTACCGCCTCATAAGCAACAGGCCGCCATTATGCCCGATCGTAGCGGTAAGCGAAAAGTAGTTCTGGCTACCAATATTGCCGAAACCAGCTTGACCATTGAAGGGATTAAAGTGGTTATTGATAGTGGTTTTGGACGCACTTCTAGGTTCGATCCGAACTCCGGCCTGTCTCGTTTAGAAACAGTCCGTATTTCCAGAGACTCAGCCGATCAGCGAGCCGGCCGGGCCGGGCGTTTAAGTGCAGGCCATTGCTATCGCATGTGGAGCCCAGTTACACACCAAAGAATGACTGAGCACATTGTACCGGAGATTATGGAAGCCGACCTGGCTTCACTGGTACTCGATATGGCCCAATGGGGTATCATAGATCCACAACAAATGACATGGCTTACGCCCCCTCCTGCCGGTCCATTAGCGCAAGCCAGAGACCTGTTACACCAACTGGAGGCTTTGGAAAATGGAAAGATAACAGAGCATGGCAAAAAGATGCTCAGGTTACCTTGCCATCCGCGAATAGCTCATATGCTCTTGTTGGCAGAGGAGCACGATCAATTGGCTTTGGCTACGGATATTGCCGCTTTGCTTGAAGAGCGCGATCCGCTCGGCAAAGAGGCAGGAATAGACATTAATACGCGCATAGAAGCCTTGAGAACTCACCGAAGAGAAAATCGCGATGGTAAAAAGCTGCAACGGATAGAAAAAATAGCCGAGCAATACCGCAAACTGTTTCAGATTGAGGCAGAAAACGACTCTGTCGATCCATATGAAACTGGTGTTTTGCTCACCCACGCCTATCCGGAACGCATTGCTTGTGCTCGTCCTGGTAATAATGCCCAATTCCAATTGTCTAACGGTCGCTATGCCATGGCCGGTCATCGAGATGATTTGGCTGCTGAACCTTGGTTGGCCGTTTGCCATATCGATGCTCGAGACGGTATGGGTAAAATTCATATGGCCTCCCCTCTCAACCCCAGAGATCTGGCTCCTTTAGTAAAAGAAAAAGACGTAATTACCTGGGATACAGAAGATGGAGGGCTTATTGCTTCCAAAAATCTGTGCATCGGTAGCATTGTGCTAAGAAGCACTCCCTTGCCCGATCCGGATCCAGCCCATTTAGTGAATGCCATAGTAGATGCCATAAAGAAAGAAGGCGAACGTTTGCTCGACTTTAATGAGGAGGTAAATCAATGGCAAAGCCGTGTGTTATCGCTCAGGAAATGGAACCCTGAAGAACAATGGCCGGAAGTAAGTACTTCTTCCCTACTCCAAACCTGTGGTGACTGGCTGGCTCCTTATCTCAATAACATCCGCAAGCCGGAAGACCTCAAAAAGCTTAAGCTTAAAGACATTTTACACCACAGTTTGAGTTTTGACCAGCAAAGCAAACTGAATGACCTGGCCCCGGAAAAAATTGAAGTGCCGAGTGGTTCACAAATTCGCCTCGCTTATCGAGACAATGCTGAAGCCCCTATTTTAGCCGTCCGCATACAGGAAGTCTTCGGTATGGCCGAAACCCCTAAGATCAATGCCGGAAAACAAGGCGTGCTGGTGCACCTTCTCTCTCCCGGTTTTAAACCCGTACAGATTACCTCCGACCTCAAAAGCTTCTGGTCAGACGCCTATTTCGAAGTTCGTAAAGAACTCAAAAGACGTTATCCTAAACATGTCTGGCCTGATGATCCGTGGAATGAACCGGCTATTCGTGGGGTTAAAAGGAGGAATTAGTGATTGGTTGAGCGGGAATTGGGGAATTAGGGAATTGGTGAACTGGTCATTGGTCAATAGTCATTGGTGCATTAATTAACCTCAGCTGCCTCGGTAAGCGTCAGTCAGAGGGAGTCCGACCGAAGAATCTCCATGGGTTTTGCACTAGGATTGGGAGATTATTAATAAGGAAGAAAAAAATCGAAAAAGTAAAGTTGAAAAAACACCCCTGTTGAAACAAAAACAACGTCTTTATACTTAATTCCTCTATAGAACTTCAAATTAAGCACCTTCAATCGACCAATAATCCAGTCCAGAAAAATATAATATATTCCGACAAAAACTATTGCCGTTGCCAAAATCGACAGTGTGTTTAAAAATATTGACATTACTTTGAATCTAACGTTTCTAAAAGTTCTAAAAACAGTTTTTGTTTTTCAATTGACAAGGAGTCAGATTTATTAATCACCTCATCGACAATTTCTCGCCTCTTTTTTTGGTTCAGATATTCGCTCCAGCCTTGAAGTATTCCCTCGGTCTTTAGACTAAAGGTGCCTTTTTTATGTTCAAGTCCACCCCCGACCGTCATTAGCAGTAAACATGCTGCTAAGAAAATTGTTGTTCTCGGGCCAAATAGCTTTCTCTTTCCTGGTGAATTTAAGTTAACGATTGTATTTAATGATGTCACGTCATATGGCAAATTATTCTCTTTTATAAAACCATCGAGAAGCTGTAGAAAGTAAAAATTAAACGCAGCTTCATCAACAGCATTTATCTTGCTGAGAGTTCCTACATTAAATACTAAATGCCCATATTCATCATCAAAATAAAAGTCATATAATGTTCTAAGAACCACATCCTTGTATTTGTTTATCTCAGTTAGAGCTTGCTGACTAAAAAATAACCTATAAAAATTGGGGTCTAAAGTTATCTTTGGATAAGAACCCAACCAGGTAACCTTTCTTTGAAGTGGTAAAAATTGATTGTCATCCAAATACCCATCATCTATCCTACCAATAGATATTTCAGTAGAACTTGCTGAAGGGATAACCACAAAATCGCCCTTTTTAATACCAAATGCAAAGTGGAATATCTGGTTTGCCGTCATTGTCAATCGAGCGAGCTCAGCACTTCTTTTTGATTTGTCTACAATCTTAAGAAGACGTTTTTTATTCTTTTCATGAACAATATTTTTGATTTCAATTTGAATGACATCTCGATTAGGGCGTCCATTTCTCAGCAAATTCCTATCACGAATTTGACTCAATTCGAACAAAGTAATTTCATCAATTTTTAGGCCTACAATTTTCTTTTCTTTGAAGAGGTCGTAGTACGCACCATCATTAGTACGATTCAACCAAAAATTTTGACTAGACGGGATATAGGGTAAGGAATTTGAAACTTCCTCTACAAGGCTTTGCAAAGCTGACATAGTGTGCTTTAATAAAAAATCAACGCGAAAATAAAACAATTTTTAGAATATTCGAGAAAGGGTAATATACCAGTACTAATTAGAATACCAATTTAACCCCCTGCCTCCCAGCCTCTACCTCCGGCAAAGTCTCACAATTATCCCAGATGCCTGACTTGAGGGTGGCGGCATAGGTTTTGGGGAGACCTTTTTCCAACATTAACTGGTTGGCGAGATCGTGATTGTAGGTAAAGGACTGGTGTTGAAAGGAGAATCCGTTTCGGTCGTTCAACAACATATACCAAACCCTTGGGGTGCCGTCATTGGCGGGCATGCCGATGACTCCGGGATTGAGCCAAAGCTTGTCTTCTACAGGGCTATTAAAGGGTAAACCGCAATGTCCGGCCAGGATAATGTCTGACTGCGTCTGATCTAAAATGGCACGCTTGCGTTCGTCTGGGGTAGACTCAAAAATATACTCTGAGGTGTTTTCAAGGCCTCCATGCAGCACAAAGCAGCTTTTTCCGGCAAATTGAAAGCGGATAAATTCCGGTAATTCCCGTAGCCATTCAATCTGTTCAGACCTTACCTGCGATTGCGCAAAAGGATACCATTGCCTGGAAAACAGATCGCAACGCGATCCATCATTGAAGTTACAACCGCAGTCCTCTTCCCCATCTTTGAGCTGTATCTCCACATTGCCCAGAATGGCATGAATGCCCCAGTTTCTGATGAAGTCCATTACTTCCACCGGCTGAGCACAATAGCCCACCATATCACCCGTACAGATGATATTGGATGCCGGAATTTCCTTCTCCCCGGCTATCTCATGCAAAGCTTCCAGTGCCTGAAGGTTACTGTACACACCACCAAATACCAACACTTCGCCACTGAGTGTTCCTATGTCCTTCACCTTATCCAACCAATGCATTTCCTTTTCTTTTCATGAAGATAAATACTAAAAAACAGGCCGCGGTACCCAATAGGTTTACACTAAGTAAATCGCCATAACTTCCCGGAAAGAACACCCATTCTTTGGGATAAGCTCCTGTGGCAAACCAGATACCGAAGGCCGTTCCTGTTAACACCGTCAACACAAATGCCAGCCGATGGACCTTCCAGCGCCAGAAGATAAAGACAGGTGCCAAACCTATAACCATAGTGCCGGAAATGGTGGTAGCCGACAACACCGTGGGATTGAAAAACACTGGAATGGTACCGAGAACAGCAATCAACACCATAATCAAGCGGCCAGAACTGACGCTGGCATTGCCAATCTTTAGGTCAACGGCCATCAACTTTGAAAAGGAGGCAAAGGCAGAGTCCAGCGTAGACGAGGCTGATGTAATCATGATCAAGTTGATTACCAACATGCTAATGATTCCAAGTGATTGTGCTACTTCAACTGCAGCTTCACCTTCCATGCCCTTTTGAGTGGCATAGACGCCTATAAAACTGAAGAGCACAATACAGATAAAGCCAATAGGAACCGCCCAATAGAAGGCCTTCTTCATGGTCTGTGGATCGGTAATAAAACCCCTATCCGTCATCACAGGATCATGAAATGGGTAGCTAATGGATTGAATGAGTGCCACCAGCAGCAGGTCTACCCCACCGGTCAGACTCCAATCCCCTGAACTCAGGTAGCTGGAGACACCATTTGAATCTGGCAGGATTACCCCAAGAATTACGCATAACAGTACGGCAAACAGCACCATTTGTATGGCATCAGTCAGCATAGAACTGCTGAGCCCTCCTTTGAGTGAATAGAGCAAAGTGAGCAAGGTAAAGACCAGAATAGCCAAATAATAGGGCTTAGAACCCACTTCTCCGAAGTAACTGCCAATCACTATGGTGTTGGACCAGACTTCATTGAAGAGCCTGAAAGCAATGAGAATAGAGAAGAGAATCACAGCTCCCCTTCCGTATTTGGAACTGAGAAACTGGTGAATGCTCTGAAAACCTCCCTTCACGCGCAGCTTGAAAATGATGATGCCAGCAAAAAGGAACGACAGGTAATAGGTGGCATAAGCCACACCTCCCACAATGCCATAAGAAAGGCCTAGATTGGCCGCATTGGTAATGCTTTTGGCAAAAATCCAGCTAATGACCAAGCTGCTGGTGAGCAGCCATAGTCCGGGCTTTTGGTTGTCTTTTCTGGTTGCTTGGAAAAAGTCACTCTTGGTTTTTGCCCATGGGGAAATGGCAATCAGCACCAAACTAGATGCGATGACTAGTATCCATTGCCAGAGGGTTATGTTTTGCGTGGTCATTTCCTGATTACTTTTCCACCCCCTAACCCCCGCCAGCGGGGGACATGGCAGCCTGCCATTGTGAAATTTTTCCGCACAAACGGAAGGTTCGGATGGAGGCTATTTTGCATTTCTTATGTTTGCTGCACTCCATACTATCGTCATTCCGGAATTTTTCTTCATAAGTTTCAAAATGAAGAAAAATGTCCGGAATCTCATTTGATCATTAAATACGGAGATTCCCTCCTGAGCGGGAATGACAAAGACGGATTTAATTCGCATCCCACCAAACCTTACTATTCACACTATTTTTATTGTTGGCTGTCGCTGCCTGATAGTTCACCGCATTCAAAGCAGCTTCATCAGCAGGGTATGGCATTCTTACCGGAATGAGACCATTGTTCAGGCTGGCCGCTACATTTTTCAGTTGAGGAAATCCAGTCCTTCTGAATTCAATCCATCCCTCGTAGCCATTGATGGTGTTTGCAATCCACTTTTGAGTAATGATTTGCTCCAGCGGATCAGCTCCATTTGCTCCATAAGCCGCATTTCCAGTTGTCAGATAAGTGGAAGGCATTTCGCTTTGCCAGTATTCAAAAGCCAGTTGCACCCCCATTTCATAATAAGCTTGAGCATTCTGTGAAATAAGACCTTTTTCCGCAGCTTCTGCCAATAAGAAGTACGTTTCCCAGGCCGTCATAAAATTGGCATCAAGCCCCCCCGTATTCTCTCTGAAAATGGTGCCGGTGAGCGAGTAATTGGCTACAGAAATGGAAGTGTTCGAAGCATCAGGTCCATTTCTTAGTCCTTCATAATTTCCTGTGGCTTCAGAAGGTCTGAAGAAAACCCGCTGCCGGGGATCGTTAAGGTTTTCCAAAACCTCTTCTAAGGTTTCTGATTGAACAAAAAGATTAAAATCACCAGAGCGCAATACGGCCATTCTGAATGTATTGGGCTGAGAGTTGGTAAAATCGAACGTGGCGTTGTCTGCATTGTTTTGAATATACTCACCTTCATTGACTATGGCCTGAAGTGCCTGGGCTACATCAACCCTATCAGAAATTCTCATGAGATACTTAATCCTCAGCGAGTTGGCTAAATTTATCCAGGCCTGAAGCCTACCGTTGTACAGGAGGTCTCCCTTTAATGTTTGCGACCCAGAATAATTTTTAATGGCGACAACGGCCTTTTCCAGATTGTCTAAAATGCCTCCGGAAGCCAGATAGATATCTTCTTGAGCATCATATGCCGGGGTAATGTGGCCTTGCTTACCGTTTAAAGCATTGAAATAGGGTACATCTCCATAAATATCAGTGAGGGCAGCAGCCATATAAGCCTTCAGAATAAGAGCAGGCCCTTCGTATACCTCATAAACTGGGCTCTTTCCGGCAGCCTCTAATACCAGTTCATTATCTCGCAAATTGCGATAAATAATGGGCCATGGATTGCCGCCCAACTGTGGTGAGCTTAGGTCGTGCCGATCGAACAGATTGAAATCGACCATGGTAAAATGCTGACTCAGTAGATTACCCGCCACGAAACCTTCGTACGACATTTGTTCTCCATAGTCATAAATCACCTGACGGAAAAGCAACTCTGGCTGCACCTCTATGGGCGCATTCGGATTGGTATTGATTTCTTCAAAACCATCCGAACAAGATACGAATAACATACTGATTAACAGAAGTATATAGTTCTTATATAAAGTATTCATCTGACTTCTTTTAAAAATTGAACCCTAGTTTAAACCCTATGCTTCTGGTGGTGGCATAAGACATATCTTCAACACCACTTACAAACTGTTGTCCTTGTACGGCCAGTTGTTCCGGATCGAAATGAGGTATTTCAGAGATTGCAAAAAGATTTCTGCCAATAAGGGCTACATCTAAACTTTTACCCTTTTGAAAGAAGGAACCACTAAAACGATAGCCAACGGATAGCTGACGTAGTTTGAGAAAGCTGGCATTGTAAGTATTGTTTTCTTCATGGTTTCTATCGTAAAAATTGCGATAGTAGGCTTCAGCAGATACTGCTTTGGTATTTTCTACATACACAGGGTTGTCGGCAGAGCCGGTGTTGACTACACCATTAGCCACAATACCTGCCTCGGGTCGATAAGCGGTTTCTTCTAACTGACCTCCTACTGCGGCCAGGGCCAGTGTTCGGGATACCAATTCTCCACCCTGACGCCAGTCAAATACAAAATTGAAATTCCAATTGTTAAATCGAATTTCATTAGTATAACCCAGTATAAAATCGGGGTTATAGTTGCCCAGTTTTTGTAAGCGATTGTCAGGAATGTACAAGCCATTTTCACCCACTATAAATCGGCCTTCTTCGGTTTTCAGGTAACCTGTTCCATACATATCACCAACTCTTCCGCCTTCTTTCACCTGAAAGAATACAGTTTGATTTACGTTATCGTAAATACGGCTATAAGCCAGCGTAAGTCGGTCTACACCATTGGGAAGATCGAGTACGGTGGTTATGTTACGGCTAAAATTAAAGGTACCTGACCAGCTCATTTGGCCTCGCGACATCCAGTTAACTCCAACAATAGCCTCTACTCCTTCCGATCTCACGCGGCCACCATTCACTACTCGTTCTGTATAGCCCGAAGTGATGGAGACAGGAAGCGAAATTATCTGGTTGCTGGTAATGGCATTGTAGTATGTGAGGTCCACATGTATGCGACTGTTGAGCATTCGGGCCTCGCTCCCAATTTCAAAAGACCGGGTTCTTTCCGGAAGAAGATTGGGATTGGCAATGGTAGATTGCTCACTGAATGTGGGCTGGCCTCTATAGGGTGTTTGTGCATTAAAAACACCGGCAGTCTGGTAGGGATCGGTATCGTTGCCCACCTGCGCATAAGAAGCTCTTAGTTTTAGAAAGTCTACGGAAGTGGGCATTCTCCATAGGTTTGAGGCTACGAACGATCCTGAAACGGATGGATAAAAGAAGCTCACGTTTTCGGTAGACGTAGGGCTTGCCAGGGCACTGGACCAGTCATTTCGGCCCGTAAGTTCAAGAAAGAGAAAATCATGATAACCCAATTTTGCCCAAGCATAGACACTGTTAATTCGTTTTTTAGATAGAAACTCAAAAACCTCCAGAGGTGAGGCCGCATTGGAGAGTCTAAACACTCCCGGCTGAGCCAGTGAAAGTGCTTGTGATTGCAGGGTAGATGCCCGCTGATCCATTCGATTGGCTCCGACAGAGCCTTCAAAGCTGAAAGACCCGAATTCCCTTACATAATTGATTAGAACATCGGTATTGTGTTCCCTAAACAATACATCGTGCACGGCATAGGCACCATTTCTAAACCGGTTAGAACTAAATGCTCTCCTAAATTGGCGTTGTTCGGAGGAATAATCCATGCCACTGCGCAAACTCACACTCCAATAGTCCGACAAAATGTAGCGGGCCATCAGGTTGCCAAAGAGTCTGTCCCGGTTCAATGAGTTGCGATTCTCCAACAAAGTGAAGAAGGGATTGTCAAAAAAAGTATAGTTAAAAGAGTATTGCTGCGTGTTTTCCAGTCCGGGTTGCCAGTAGTTTTTCATAGGGGCAATGTTTAAAGATCGTGGCCCCCAGGCTACCAAAGCATAGTTGACGTTTTCCGATCCATAGCCACTGGAAGGCCGATTGTCTGATTGAGCATTGGAATAAGTGATAAAGCTTGAAATTTTAAGCTTTGGGTTAGGCCTGAGATTCAGCCTGGCCGAAAGAGTGGTACGATCCAGGTTAACTCCCGGTATAATAGACTTGCTTCTAAGATCGGTAAAGGAGATTCTTACATCGCCTTTTTCAGTGCCTGAGGCTACGGCAAGATTATTAATGGCTGTAATTCCCGTTTGATAGAAGTTTTTAAGGTTATCAGGATGAGAAACAAAGGGAGTAGGTGTAATGGCTCTGCCGCCATGTACGGCCACATCGCCTCCCCTTACCACCCTTCCATCGGGCAAAGTTACAGGACTATCGTATTGAGGTATAAGAAGCCCGGCATCTAGTCTTGGCCCCCAACTGTAAGAGATATTGTCATTAATCCCCCCACCCAGGCCGTCTACAAACTCAAACTGACCGGAGTTGCCTTGACCATAGCTGTTTTGAAACCGGGGCAGTTGAAAGGCTCGATCGAAAAAGGTGCTACTGTTGAAGCTGAGTCCCATTCCTTGTGCACTACGGCCGTCTTTGGTGGTAATGATTATAACTCCGTTAGACGCCCGGGTGCCATATAGAGCCGAGGCTGCGGGGCCTTTCAACACAGAAACTGATGCTACATCGTCAGCGTTGATTTCCATGGCTCCGTTGCCAAAATCTACTTCCTGAAAACCGGCAGCTGCATCGTTGGTAAAGTTTACTACCGAATTATTATTTACTGGAGTGCCATCTACCACAAACAAAGGATTATTGTTGGTAAATGAAGCTTCTCCCCTAATAGTGATTTTAGAAGTAGATCCAACGCCTGTAGCCCCCTGGGTTACAGTAACACCGGCTAGTTTACCGGCCAGATTATCTACAAAGTTGGCAGCTTTTACCTCTCCTATGGCTTTAGGCTCAAGTCGTTGAACATTATAGCCAAGATCTTGAGTTTGCCGCTCTATGCCAAGGGCTGTGACCACAACATCTCCCAGAGAGCCTAAGCTTTCTTGCATAGTTATATTCAGTGGTGTTTGTCCGTCCACTACAATTTTGAGGGTTTGAAAGCCAACCGATGAGAACACCAGTACTTCACCGCTTTCAGTGTTTATCTGAAATTGACCCTGAGCATTCGTAATGGTGCCTTTTGTGGTGCCTTCTATAGCAATGGTTACTCCAGGCAATGGATTTTTGCCTATGTCGGTCACAACACCGGTCACAGACGACTGTGCCATAACAGACAGAAAAAGGAACTGCCCGAACAGCCCTAAAAGAAGCGTTTTCATATGTAATTTATAAGGTGGTAGATGAATGTTTATGTGTGCATGAACCGATTACTGCATGGGCGGAGCACGCTGGGGAAGTTGTGAGTTGATGAGAATACTGCAAAGAAAATTGAAATGGTAGGTGGCTGTGTTAAGAGTTGGCCGAATGACCTTGAGCAGTTTTTTAAGAACGGTTGAGTTACTTTGAGCACAGAGATCGAAGGCTTTATTCAGATCGAACTTAGGGTTGAGAAAGAAAATGGATAGCTGTTGGCAATGAGTGTGGATGCTCTCGATTAATTGTGGGCTTTGCCAGGCTAAAGCTTCGAATGAAAGCTCCTCATAGCCAAAACGATTCATGGCCAGTAAAAACATTCCTTTTCTCAAATCGGGGCCAATAACAATATCTGTTTCGCTAAGGGCATTGGCCGCTGTGGTCAAATCTTCAGAGGTTAGCTCGGGGCAATCGGCACCAATACAGATAACCCTCTCAAAGTTTTGGCTAAAAACACTGTCAAAAGCTGATTGGAGCCTTTCTCCAAAATTAGCGCCTCTTTGATTGTGTTCGTTGAACTCAAAAACAGGAAACTGAGTAGCCATGGCTTTTTGCAGGCTTTGAGCACGAAGAGCCTCCAGCAGAGCAGTGTTAGCTTTGCTTTCATTCACCAGCTTTTTACGACTCGTTTCGCGAGATGCTGAAAAAGCAAAGAAGATAATGGCCGTTGTCGGTGAAGAAGTTTCCATTGGCGGGGTCAAGTTACATCACTAACCTACGTAACCCCACTATGTTTTGGATTTATCCTCTAATGTGTAATCTGGCGGTCAAAAGTACTGAGTGAACTGACCTATTCTTCCTTGAGCACATCTACCGGGTTAATCAAATAAGCCCTGATACTATGGAGCATAGCAGTACTAAGGACAATTACAGAGGCTATTAGTATGGCCAGAATAATAAGGCCAATGGGTAGTTCAATGCGGTAAGCAAATGAAGAAAGCCAGGAGTCCATCCAGTAATACACCACAGGAATGGCGATTAAAGTAGCTAAAGCCAGCCTCATGAAACCACTCCAATTAAGGGTTTTCTGTATAGCCATAAAACTCGCTCCCAACACTTTTCTGATACTCATTTCTTTGAGTCTTCTTCGGGCCGAATAGCCGGAAATCCCAAAGAGACCTATGAAAGCCACTACTCCTGCCACCACTACAAAAGTATTGATCAAGGTGATCATTACGTTTTCTTGTTTGTACTGTGAATTAATCTGGTCTTCCAAAAAGAAAAAATTCATTTCATCTCCTCCGGTAACCGATCTGTATTTAGCCTTTATAGCATCCATCGTGGTGCCTATTTTCTGTGGAGCTAGTTTTAGCACCAACCTATAGAACGGGCCTTGAATAGGTTTAAAAAGTGTTGCCTCAATGGGTTCCTTCTTTGAGTTGAAATGAAAGTCTTCAACAATACCAACAATTCGCATATCTTTTCCCAAGTGCAAGGTCTTCCCAATGGCTCCACCTTCAAAATCAAGGTTTTTGGCCGCTGTTTCATTGATCAAGACCACATTGGCAGAATCTGAATCTTCAGGTAGAAAGTTTCTTCCCTCTTTCAGTTTGATACCCAATACATCCAGATAGTTTTCATCAATCTCGAAAGCATGCCATGTAAATGGGTATTCAGAATAAGCCATTGACCCCATTACCCGAGAAGGGACCGAGGAGGCAAATGAGGCGCTCACAACTCCGGGAACGGCAAGTAATTCATTTTTAATAAGCTCAACCTTTGTACTTGCTTCACGAGAAAACCTGGAGATGACCACTTGAGTCTCTTTATCGAAACCAAGGTTCTCATTTCTCATAAAGTACATCTGTTTATTGGCCGTAACCGCCACACAGATCAGCACCACAAAGACTACTATCTGGAAGACGCTTACCGCGTTAATGAGTCTCTTAGTGGAAAAGCTTCCTCTTCCACTCCTGAATATTTGAACCACACTCAATCTTGTACTCAAATAGGCTGGGTAAAGCGCACAAAGCACAGCCACTACCATTGAGAAAACGATGCTCTCAATCAACAAAACGGGTTCGCCTAATACACTAAACTCTAAATCCCTTCCAATCAGGTTTTCCAATTCAGGCGTTAGTAATTCAACTAAAATAATGGCCACCAGAAAGCTGAGTGTCACATGCAAAAAGGACTCAGTGATGAACTGTCTGAAGAGTTGAAACCGAACTGCTCCGGCCACTTTTCTAATGCCAATCTCCTTGGTTCGCTCAACAGATTGCGAAAGTGCCAAACTGATATAGTTGAATACTGCACAAACCAATATGAATATGGCCACTAGGGTGAAAATGAATATGTACTGCTTGTCCGTTTTCTCCTGTACAGGGCCAGCAGTGGTTAAGGAAAAATGAACATCTCTCAAAGGCTGAAGTTGAACGTCTTTAAACTCAACTCCCTTACCTTTACTCTTTTCCTTCCCTACCTTAAGTATCTTTTCAGATACCAAATTTGGATCTACTCCAAAGGCTAACAGAACATATAATTGATCACCATAACTAAGGTTCCACTTAGTCATATTGTCTCCCCGGTAGGAATTAACCGCCATAATGGGAACAATCAATTCTGCTTTAATGGAAGTGGTTTTCGGTAAATCCTTAAACACTCCCTTTACCAGAAGCGGTTTAGAACGGCTTACCATAAGAGTTTGCCCCAAGGCTGCTTGTGGTGACCCAAAATACCGAATAGCTTTCGACTCATTCAGCAGTACTCCGGCATCGTTATCCAAGGCATTTTCTTTGCTTCCAGCCAGTATTTCCAAGTGAAAGAAGTCGAGGAATTCAGGGTCAACTGAAGCGGTTTGCACATTATCTGTAGAATCGGCTATGCCTGGAATAATCACTGATTTATTCCAATTATCTAATCTACTGTAAGCCTCTATCTCAGGTACTTCTTCTCTGATTGCAGGCCCTAAAGCAGGTGTAATTCCCGCACCATATTTATGTGAACCCACATTGTTGAGAGCATGAACAACCCGATAAATCCTGTCCTTTTTTTCATGGAACTGATCATAAGCCAGCTCATTTTGCAAAAACAGATAAATGATAAAGAATGAACCCAAGCCAATGCTCAACCCTAGAATATTGAGTCCTGCACAAAGCTTGTTTCTTCTAATATTTCTAATGGCAGTTTTGAGGTAATTCTTAATCATGTGTTTTTAGTTTAAGTGGAGTGGTTCATTGTTTATGGTTCATAGTTCATGATGGTACGGTACTCTATGAACCTAAAACATGGAACTTTGAACTGATCTATTCTATTCATCTCTCAATGAGTCTACAGGGTTGGCACTAGCTGTCCTGAACGATTGCACCGTTACCGTTAGTAAGGCTATGGACAGAGTAAGCAGTGTAGGCGCTAAAAACAACAAAGCCCCCAGGTTTATTCGAAACGCAAAATTCGACAACCAATCATCCAGAAAATAATAAGCTACAGGTATAGCCACTAGTGAAGCCAAAAGCACCAGTTTGGTAAAACTGAGGTTAAGCATGTAGACTAACTGACCTACAGTAGCTCCTAGTACTTTTCGTACCCCTATTTCTTTTTGTCGTTGTTGAGCAGAAAGATGGGCCATTCCGAAAAGGCCAAGACAAGAAATAATGATGGCAATTACTGATGCTGTTGTAATTATCGATTTCCAACGTTTTTCTTCTCCATAACTATTTCGGTTAATTTCTTCCTGAAAGAAGAATTGCAAAGGGGTGTAAGGATCAACCTTTCTCCATATTTCGTTTAGTGTTGCCTCTAATTGAGTACTGTATTCCGGTTGGTAGCGCATGCTAATAGACCCAAAGTCTCCATTGTCGGGGTTGCCGGCAATCATTACTACAGGAGATACTCCATTCTTGGCAGAAGAATAAATGAAGTCCTTTACCACTCCAACAATCCTGTACTGATCTTTGGCATCATCACCCCCGCCCCCAGTTAAAAATGTGCCTACAGCGTCACCTTCTATTCCTGCTTTTTCAATAAAGTTTTCGGTCACAATTAGGTTGGTCAATGTATCTGTCCCTTTAGGGTACACATCGCGCAAGGGTTTCAGGTTTCTTCCAGCTACCAGATCAAGGTCCATCAGATGAATGAAATTGGTATCCACTTCTGTGTAGGCCGAGAAAAATTCTTTATTGTTATAACCCAACGAAGTGGCCGATCCAAAGCCATCGGAATATGAGGTCATAGAAATATTTGGGTTCTTTAAAAGCTCGGACATTATCACACCGGCCTGCGACCGATTACCACCCAACTGCATTACAGCCATATTTTTATCTTCATAGCCCAAATCCGTATTCAGCAGAAAGGAAATCTGCCTATTCATGGCCAGGGTGCCAATAACCAGAATAGCTGCTATAGCAAACTGAAAGAGCACAAGTCCTTTGGTAAGGTATTGACGCCCTTGCAGCTTAACTTTTCCACTCAGGCTTTTAAGTATCTGAAAACGTGCCACCACAAAGGCTGGATAAGCCCCTGCCAACAAAGCACTTAATGCAACTACTCCCAGGCAGGCCAATACAAGATAGGCATCTTGAATAATGCCTGAAGAGAATGATTTATTGGTTAATTGGCTAAAGGTGGGTAAGAAAAGTTCGGCCAGAATGAGTCCCAGAACAAAGGCTATGATAGATATGTACAAGGCCTCTCCTAAAAATTGCCAGGCCACTTGCTTTTTGCGCGCGCCCAGTACTTTTCGAATACCAATTTCTTTGGCGCGTGGTATTGAACGTGCTACTGATAGGTTGGCAAAATTGATGCAGGCCAGTAGCAAAATTAGAAAACCAATGCCTGATAGTATGTAAGAATAGGTGGGGTTGCTGGAACTTCTCAATCCTGCCGAGCTGGAGATTTCCTTATCGAGATGAATGGAGGTAAAAGCCTGAAGCTTACTATCTATGTTTCTTGCCCATTCACCTTCTTTTTCATCGGGGTTTAGTGTAAGCCGAACTTCTTTTAATTTTTGCTCAAGAAGCTGAATGTCGACATTTTCCTTATCTAATAGGACCACCGAAGTATAGCCAATATTTGACCATGCCCTTGTCGGGTTTCTGAGTGGACGAACTCGCTCAAACTTCTGCCATGAAAAATAGGCCTGTCCATATAAAGAACTATTGTGAGGTAAGTCTTCAAAAACGGCATCAATCACGTACTTCTCTACATTTCCTTCCAGTTTAATGTTTAGTTGTCTGCCAGCCACCTTTACCGAGCCAAAATACTTCTCGGCCATAGTCCGATTAATCACCACAGAGTTGATGTTGGAGAGTGCCTCTTCTAAAGAGCCATCCAACACCCTAAAGTCGAATATGCGGAATGTACCGGGGTCTGTATAAAACGAGCCATATTCTTGCACCCATTCCTCATTTTTCTGAACCACAATAGTGGCAGAAGAAAACCTCGTAAAGTCTACTATTTCTGGTATGCGCTGGGTATACTCGAAGGCTTCTACCCTGTTAGTGGCCCCCATGGTATCTTTATTGCCGAACCAGTCGATCACAGAGTTTATTCGGTAAATACGGTTGGCCTTTGATTGAAATCTATCGTAAGTCAGTTCATCTTTCACATAGAGAAAAATGAGCAGGCAGCAACAAATGCCCACAGCCAGGCCAAAAATGTTTATGAAAGAGTACCCTTTGTGCTTACTGAGGTTTCTGATAGCGATTTTCAGGTAGTTTTTTAGCATAACTCGTTCATTATTTAAGGTTCATAGCTCGTGGTTAGATGCCCCAACTTGGAACTTAAAACATTGAACTTTGAACTGGTTTTTATTCATTTCTAAGTACTTCAGCCGGGTTTTTTCTCACACTATTCACTCCCTGAAGGGTAAGCATGGCTACAGCCAACAGCAGTACAACACCAGAGGATAGAACAAAGTAAAGATTGGTTGAATTAATGCGATATGGGAAGCCCTCGAGCCAGCCTTTAATCAGATATTGCGTTACCGGAACGGCAATAACCATGGCCAATGCAATAAGCAATACAAAGCGTAGATTTAGGTTCTTTAACAAATCCCATAAGCCGGCTCCCAGCACTTTTCGGATACACAGCTCTTTCTCCCGAATCTGACTCTCGAAGACCGCCAGAGCAAAAAGCCCAAGTCCGGCAACAGTAATCAGCATAATGGTCAATCCATTGAAAATAGAAATCAGAGCTTCTTCACTTTTGAAAGCATCATCAAAGTAGTTTTCTATGATATCATAACCCATTGGTTCACTCGCTCCTAAATCCTTCCAAACAGATTCTGCATAGGCGATAACCTTCTCCTGATCTCCAGCCTTATACCTCAGCAAAGTATTAAATACCTGATCAGGCTTATAACTTATCATCAATGGCTTTATTTTAGACTTGGTAGCACTGATATGAAAGTCTTTAACCACTCCCACAATCCTTAAATCTGTACCTTTAATTTTCTCTCCAATGGCTTCTTTCGGGGAGAATCCGAGAGCCTCTACTGCAGTTTTATTAATTATCACACCATTATTCAAACTAGCTTCCGGAAGGGATAAGAAGGTATCACCAGCCAACAGCTCAAGTCCTGCTATTTCTAGAAAGTTCTTTTCCGCATTCCCAATTGTAAAAATTTCGTTTCTTCTGTTTTCTCCTTCGCCAAGCTCTATAATCATTACGCTGCTAGTCTTGGGAATTGGTCCTGCAGAAACCATTTCAATTGCTGTAGATCTGGCTAGCTCATTTCGAAATACCTCTCGGTTATTATACATCCCACCTGTCCTCATTTCAATACTGAGAATGTTTTGAGAATTATACCCTAAATCCATATTGATCATATGATTAGCCTGAAAACGAATGATTAGTGCGCTCGCCAATACTCCGGTGCAAATGGTAAATTGAATAACAATCAAGGCTTTTCTCACTATCGATCCCTTTGAATTAGGGAGGTTACCCTTAAGAATTCTGGAAAGATGAAACCGACTACCCATCAGTGCTGGGTATAAACCAGAAATGACAACTACTAGAAGAAGAACTCCAATGAGAAGTGCTAAAGCAGAAGGGTCTGAAACAATATCTAATGAAAGTCTTTTATCAATTAGCTCATTAAATCCGGGCAAAACGAGTTCAATGCCTATAATTGCCACTGTGAGAGCCAATAGTGCAACGAAAAAAGTTTCTCCTAATTGATTGGCAACCAATCTGCTTCTGGAAGCACCAACAACCTTTCTGATGGCAAAATCCTTGGCCCTGGCAAACGACCTGGAAGTTGTGAGGTTGATGTAATTGAATGAAGCTACCAACAACATAAGGGTTCCAACCACACTGAAGATTACGATGTATTTTTCCTGACCACCAAACATTCCTCCTATTGGTCTGGAGGTTTCCCCAGATAGGTAAAGCTCACTGAATTTGCCAAACGAAAAAGTTAATGCCACATCATCTCCAGTATTTTTTCTCATAATTTCACTGGCCTCTTCCTCGAGTTTTTCCAGGTCATACCCTTCTTCAACCAATAGATATTGCACCCCCATACCAAAGCGCCAATTACCTTCGATATTCACATAATGACCCTTAGTAAAATCGATTGGAATAAGGAGGTCAAACTGAAGATGTGAGTTTCCCGGTATTGGCTTAAGTACTCCAGTGACACGGTAATTTCCATGATTCTCAATTTCGATGATTTCGCCCATTGGGTTTTCATTTCTGAAATGCCTTTCAGCTAATTCATGAGAAATAACGACTCCATCGGGCACAGAAAGTGCTTTTTGGGGATCGCCAATCGCTAAATCAAAATCAAATATTTTGAACAAAGAGCCGGTGGTGTTATGTAGCAGTTTTGTATCAAACTCCTCTCCCTTCACAGTATACTTTGCAATCTGTGAATAGCTTATGTTAACAGCCTCCTTAACGCCTGGACTTTCTTTAACCAAAGCCTCTCCCAAGGGAAAAGCAGGCTGCAGAGTCATAGAACCGGTTGGGGTTTCGAGAGTTCTTTGCGGCTTATAGATATTCTCTGCATTCTTATGCCACTTATCGTGGGTCAACTCATCCTTTACATAGAGCGAAGTGAGCAGAAAACAGAAAATACCTAAACCAAGCCCAAGAATGTTGAGCAGTGCATAGTAGCGCTCTCTTTTCAACGACTTGATGCCACTTTTAAGGAATTGTGTAAGTTTATTCATTACTTCCGCTGCTAGTTTTCATTAATGTATTTTCCAATTATTCCTCAGTACATGGGGTGTTTAAAGTTTTATGTTCTAAGTTTTATGTTTCATGTTGGTTCAACAATGAACATTAAACCTTAAACATTGAACCAAACTACTCATACCTCAAAGCCTTAATAGGATTGGAAATAGCCGCTTTAATAGACTGGTAGGACACAGTAATTAAAGCCACCATAACGGTTGCCAGACCTGAAATGGCAAAGAAATACCAGCCGATATCAATTCTATAGGCAAATCCATTCAGCCATTTATCCATGAAATAGTAAGCCAAAGGCCAGCCTATAACATTGGCGATTAAAACAATCTTGAGATATTCCTGTGAAAGAAGCATAACAATCTTGCTCACATCTGCTCCCAATACTTTTCTTATACCAATTTCTTTAGTGCGTTTTTCAGCCAGATATGAAGCCAGCCCAAACAGCCCCAAACAGCCTATTACAATGGCTAGAGAAGTAAAAGACAATACTATTTCCCCCAGCTGTTTATCCTTCTCATACAGTGATCGCACAGAATCATCTACAAACTTCAGGTCGAAGGGACGGTGTGGTACAAGCTCAGACCAAACCTCGGCCATTTCTGCTTTTACCTGCTCTATACGCTCCATGTTTACACGGGCATACATAAGGCTCTTAAATCGTTGAGGCCCGGTAAAAACAGCTAGTGGCTCTATTTTCTGATGTAAGCTGGCGAGGTGAAAATCTTCGACCACCCCTACTATGGTGCCCATCATGCTTTCATCAAGTCCAAACTTCTTACCTATGGCATTTTCCTGAGTCAGTCCCAGGGCATCTATACCCGTTTTATTGACCAGGTAGTATACGGTAGAATCCCAATCAGACCTGGACTGAAATGATTCACCACTCAAAAGCTTTAGACCAAAAGTTTCTAAAAAGTCAAGGTCACCATTCATGCCTCTAAAGGAAACCTGAAAATCGGCTGGTCTGCCTTCGAGTACAGCACCCCATCCGGAAACCACATTGGTAATAAGGTTATTAGAGCCCGATACATTTTCTACTCCTGTAATGGCTTTAAAACCATTTTTAAGCGAATTGTAGGCATTGCGCGCAGGAGTATCGGAAAGCTGCATGTAAACCAACTGACTCTGGTCGTAGCCTATCTCTTTGCTCTGAACAAATTGAAGTTGATTGTAGATAATCAATGTTCCTGTGATGAGAAACACACTGACGCAAAACTGAATAGTGACCAGCACCCTTCTAAAGGTATTGCCCCCTTTCTGGCTGAAAGTGCTTTTCAATACTTTGGAAGGCTGAAACGAAGAGAGAAAACTGGCCGGGTAACTTCCTGAAATAAGGCTAACTAACAGAACAATGGCCAAAAGACTTGGGATGAAGTAATTATCGCCTAGTAAATCAATACTCAGACTGGTGCCCGCCATGGTGTTGAAAAAAGGCAAGAGTAACTCGGCCATTACCACACCAATAATCACGGCAAAAAGGGTAATCAGAAAGGTTTCGCCATAAAACTGCCAAATAAGTTGGGCTCTATAGGCTCCCAAAACTTTTCTTACCCCTACTTCTTTGGCCCTTTTTTCCGATTTAGCAGTGCTAAGATTGATATAGTTGATACAGGCGATCAGCAAAATGAACAAGGCTATAGCCACCAATGAGTACAGTAGGTTTCTGGAAATTTTTTCCGGGTAGTCGCTCCCTTTGGCAGTATCAAAGTGCATTTCTGTAATGGGCTGAATGTCAAAGGCCATTTCAATACCTGCCGCCCTGAACGACTCCCCTACTTCATCATCGATATATGTATTCAATTTATTCAAATAGGCTTGTGCTGCACTTTCATCAGCTACTTTCACATAGGTGAAGTAGTTCATGGGAAACCATCGGTTAGAGGGCGGTTCGCCCACGGTAGACATAGACATGACCAGGTCGAAATGCAGTGAGGTATTGCCCTGAAAATCCTGGATAACCCCTGTAATTATAGCGTCTTGATTATTGATTTTTAGAGTGGTGCCAACCACATCGGTTGTTCGGCCAAAATACTTCAAGGCGGTAGACTCTGTCATTACCAAAGCATTAGGATCGTCTAGAGCGGTAGCCGCATTGCCCTCTAAAAACATATGTTGAAACACTTTGAAATAACTGGTGTCGGCAAAGTATACCTCCGACTCAATGAACCGATTTTCACCATGTTCCACTAACAGCTCACGGCCAATTGACCAATCATAAACGAAAGTGATTTCTTCGATTTCAGGAAAATTTTGGTCTGAAATAGCTGTAATTCTGGCCGGAGTAACCGCCAAATCTTCTCTGTTTCCGTTGGTAGTAAACACGCTGCTCAGCCTGTATATTTTCTCAGATTCAGGATAGAAGCGTTCATAAGAAGCTTCGGCCTTCACATAAAGCATAATGATAATACAGGCCATTATGCCTACAGAGAGTCCTGCAATGTTGATGATGGAGTAGCTCTTTTGTCTTTTGAGCGACCTAAGTGCTATGTTGATATAGTTTTTGAGCATTTTTCAGTTTTATGTTTAATGTTCAAAGTTTAAGTCAAGCCGCATTGCACTTGGAACTTAGCACTTTGAACCGACCCTTTTATTCCGTTCTCAGTGCGTTTACCGGGTTTGCGTTTGCCGATTTTAGTGACTGAAATATGAGTATTGTCCACACCACTGCAATCAAAGCGATTAGCGGAGTGAGCATGGTAAATACACTAATGGAAATATTGTAGACAAAACCATCGAGCCATTCAGACATAAAATGATAAACCAAAGGCAGAGTGATTAAGGCTACAAGGAGAATTAGTTTGGTAATGCCACTGTTCAATAGCCAAATGAGCTGGCCGATGTTGGCTCCAAGTATTTTCCTGATGCCCACTTCTTTGATGCGCGATTCGGCAATGAAAATAGACAGTCCCAAAATTCCCAGCCCGGCAACAATTATGGCCAGTATGGTGAAGGTTGAAAACACTCTGGAAAGCTTCTCCTCCTGCTCGTACTTCTTTGCAAAAACATCGTCCAGAAAGTTATAATCAAAAGGATAGTCACTAGCCATGCTTTCAAAGGTGGCTTGCAGATGATCCATAGCCGCCCTTACATTTCCACCAGAAATCTTCACATAAGCATAGGTAAAGCCACTTTTAGAAGGCACAATCATTAAGGGTTTAATGGTTTCCCTGGCCGAGCCATAAATGAAGTCTTCAACTTGTCCTAAGACCTTATACTCACCTATTGTTTTACCTATGGATGAATCCCAACCAAACTTTTCTTGTGCGGTTCGATTGATGAGAATTTCCCTGGTATTTAATTCTCCTTCCTTAGGAAAATCGGAGCCATCGTCAATGGTAATTCCTAATTGCTGAACAAAATTTCGCTCAACATTCATAAAAGTTATAGGAACATCCTCTTCCATTCCTTCCGGTGTCATAAAAAAACTTGCACTGCCATCAAAAACAGAAAAAGAAGCTCCTGTTACAGACTCAATAGACGCATTTTTAAGCAGTTCATTTTTGAATGTCTCATAATTTTCGGCTATCCCTTTGTCGGCCATAGAGACACCCACTATTTGATCATGATCAAATCCTAAATCCAAATTCGACATGTATTTGAACTGTTGTAAGACTATCATGGTAACAGAGATGAGACCGAGACAAATGAAAACCTGAAAACCGACTAGGGCAGTTCTGAATTTAGACCCCTTTTTACCACCGGTTGCCCTTCCTGATAGAACCTCTATGGCATTGAATCGGGAAAGGAATGATGCCGGATAAATTCCTGCCAGAAAGCTTACTAAAACTACAATGAGAATTAGTACCAAATAGGTTTGATAGGTACTATAATCTATCCCTATGGATTTGCCTACAAAATTGCTCAGGGCAGGCGAACATATCTCTACAATACATATGGCCAAGATTAATCCTACGAAAGTTATGACGAATGACTCTGTCAAAAACTGTCTTGCCAATTGCATTTTATGCCCACCAACGGTCTTGCGAATACCCACTTCCCTCGATCGTTTGGAATAGCGTGCTGTGGCCAGGTTCATATAGTTGATAATGGCTACACTGAGAATAACAATGGCAATGATTAGATAAAGTTGGACCTTATCTTTTTCTCCCTTCTTTCCGAAGTAACCACGATTCAATTCTGAAAAATACACTTCAGTAACCGGTAGAAGCTTAGCTACATGGTTCTCTTGATGAGGCTGGAGAGCTTCATTCATTTTTTGCTCAATGGCTTCTAAGTCTAAATCCGCTGAATTTAGCTTTACATACAAGGGGAAGGCAGAAACCACACCCCAATCAAAAATCGTCTTTTGCATAACAAAGTTGATTCCTGAAAAGAAAGCATCATTAGCGTTTTCGAAGGAGATGAGATATTTAAAACTAACATGTGTATTATCTGGTAAGTCCTTAAAAATACCAGCAACTTGAAAGGATTTCAGCCCTACAATCTCAATCGTTTGACCAATAGCGGACCGAACAGAGCCATAAACTTTAATCGCTTCACTTTCTGCGAGTATGATATCGGATTTTTCCAATCTCAAACTACCTGAACCCTCTGCCGGGGTGAGATCGAAGAAATTCAGTGTTTCAGGATCTGTGTATCGAAGACCGTCTGTCAAAAAGCGCTGATTGTTCATTTTAAGCACTTTCTTACTCATGGAACCAAAGCGGGTACTTTCAACAATTTCAGGAACCTGTTCTACCATTAATGGGCCAACGGGGGCCATAGTTTGCATGGCAAATCGAGGTGTCTTGTTAGTAGTATCTTTAAGGTACACCTGATAAATCAAATCTTTTTGGCTTAGGTGCTCATCATAGCTAAACTCAACTTTTACGAACAAGCTTAGGAGAATAAAGGCAGCAAGCCCAATGGACAAGCCAAATACATTGATGAAGGTATAACCTTTGTTTTTGAGAAGATAGCGGCTGGCCGTCTTGAGGTAGTTTTTAAACATAATTGTTGAAGTATTTTGACCGTTGGGCTCATACCCGTCAACTTCTTTCCAAGCAATATGCCAAACTTAACTAATTGATTTTCAGTAAATAAACACACCTCAGCTATTCAACACTATTCGCTAGCGAACTTTACCGTCCGCTGACGGACGGTAGTATTTGTGTATATTGTTGGAGGTGGGTTGATTTGTCCAGCTTTTACCTTAAACCTAAAGCCTGCCCGCTGGTAAAGGCAGAAGTTGGGGATAAAGACTAGTTTCATCGAAGGCCAAGTCCCCTTTAGGGGATTTAGGGGAAAGAATTTTACTAGAACGTTATTCCCGCGCAGGCGGGAATCTCTATTAAAACCTAAAGGCCAGATAGGGATTCCCGTTTTCACGGGAATGACGGTTAATCAAGCAATGGTAAAAGGCCAGAACTTAAAAAAGTTTAGAACTGCTAAAGTCGAAATAGATGAAATACACGATTCTAGCACAAACACTCCCCCTTTTTGAAAAGGGGGGCCAGGGGGATTAGAAATGATAAACACATTATGAACACCTACAATAAACACTTAAAACAAAACGCCAGAAGACTCAGAAATGAGTCGACACCAGGTGAAACAATACTCTGGAAATACGTTCTCAGAGGCAAAGGTTTTTATAGACTTCAATTCAACAGGCAATTCATTATCGAAAACTATATAGTCGACTTTATCTGTCGGGAATTGAAATTGATCATTGAATTGGATGGAAAATATCACGATCAAATTACAAGAGAAGATGAAATTCGAGACAATAGACTGAAGGAACTTGGATATCAGGTGATTAGAATACCTGAAAAGTTGGTAATAGATGATGTAACTGCGGTCTATCATTACCTGAAGAGATTTGTGCCAAAAGAGATTTTAGATAGAAACAAATAGAGCCAATCCCCCCACCCCTTGCCTTTGCAGGCAGACTTCGCCAAAGGGAAAAACGGGAGTACATAACTTAAAGACATTATAAAAACATGGTGAACCACAAAAGCCGCTACAGATGAGAAACAAGATTCTAGCACAAACCTTCCCCCTTTTTGAAAAGGGGGCTGGGGGATTAGAGACTACTTTTAGGTCAATCATCCCAACCTCCTTCGCCAAGGAGGAGTATCCTTGCAAACATCATTCCGATCAATTCCATAGATGTTTATCTGCTAGTAATTTACCTTTTGAAAAGAGAGTTATAAGGATTAAAAGCACAGAAACTCAAACATGAAAACAGGACGCATACTCATTATAGACGACAACGAAGACCTGCTCAAAGCAGCTCGTATTTTCCTGAAACGCCATTTCGGGCAGATTGATCTGGAGAAGGACCCCACCCTAATTCCTGACCTGCTCAAGAATGAATCGTACGATGTGATTCTGCTGGATATGAACTTCACGCA
Source organism: Roseivirga sp. UBA838 (assembly GCF_002296035.1). NCBI lineage: Bacteria > Pseudomonadati > Bacteroidota > Cytophagia > Cytophagales > Roseivirgaceae > Roseivirga > Roseivirga sp. UBA838. Next base: position 50,436 of record NZ_DBHC01000039.1, on the reverse strand, counting down.
GGATGTAAATTCGGGTCAGGAAGGCTTTCATTGGCTGGATAAAATTCTGGAGATTGATCCCTCTGCTGTGGTGGTATTGATCACTGCTTTTGGCTCAGTAGATATGGCTGTTAGAGCCATTAAAGCTGGAGCTACAGACTTTGTGATGAAGCCTTGGGAAAATGAGAAGCTGCTGGCTACCATGCTCTCGGCAATCAAGCTTAGGTCATCCAAAGCAGAAGTTCAGCAACTCAAAGACCAACAGGAACTTATGAGAGAAGAGTTAGATCATAAGTTCAAAGATATTATCGGTCAATCTCAAGCGATGATCAAGGTGTTTGATACCATTGATCGAGTAGCCGGAACCGATGCCAACGTACTGGTTTTAGGTGAAAACGGAACCGGAAAAGAACTGATAGCCCGTGCAATTCACCGAAACTCCAATAGAGCAGACAAGCCTTTTGTGACTGTAGATTTAGGTGCTATCACCGAGACCCTCTTCGAATCGGAGTTATTTGGGCATGTACGCGGTGCTTTTACCGATGCCAAAACCGATCGTGCAGGACGCTTTGAGGTGGCCAATGGCGGAACCCTTTTCCTCGATGAAATCGGCAACCTCTCTCCTGCGCTACAGGCCAAACTATTGACAGCCTTGCAGAATAAGCGCATTTCACGAGTTGGTTCGAATAAGGTGCTGGATGTAGACATTCGCTTGATCTGCGCCACCAACATGCCGCTTTATGAAATGGTGCAAAAGGGAGAGTTCAGGCAAGATTTATTGTACCGAATCAACACTATTGAAGTAACCTTGCCATCACTAAAAGAGCGACATGAAGATATTCGCCTACTGGCAGAGCATTACTTGGAGCAGTTTGCTAAGAAGTACAACAAGGACATTTATAAGTTCTCGGAGGCCACAATAAAGCGACTGGAAAAGTATCACTGGCCGGGCAATGTGCGTGAGCTTCAACATGCTGTAGAAAGGGCTGTAATTATGAGCAGAGACAACATTCTGCAGCCGGAAGACTTCTTCTTTAATTCTTCAAATCAGCCAAAAGACCAGAGTGAAATCAACCTGGAGCAGTATAATCTGGAAGATGTAGAGCGAATTCTGATCCGTAAGGTTTTGGCCAAACACAACGGAAACATTACCCATGCCGCTCAGGAACTGGGACTTACACGTTCATCTTTGTACCGAAGACTAGAGAAGTATGGGCTTTAACCGTTTCCGCTTATTTGTGCTACTGCGAGTGATTATTCTATTCATCACCGTTTCGGCCTTTGTTTACCTGATATTCTTCGATGAGAAGTACGTGACCACTGTGGTAACCGGCTTCCTGATCATCTTCGAAGTCTTTGAGCTCTTCAACTACATAGAAAGTACCAACAAGAAGCTCAGGCGCTTTTTCGATGCCATCAAGTACAACGACTTCAACATGAGCTTCACCCATGATAATAAGCTGGGAAAGACTTTCAAGGAGCTCAATATGGCTTTCAAAGAGGTGATTGATGCCATTTTGCTGGAACGCCAGAAACGTGAGGAGTTCTTTCAGGAATTACAAGTAGTGGTTGAAAACATAGCCTCGGGCATAGTGTCCATCGATGAGGAAAACAAGGTGAAGTTCATTAACCGATCAGCCCTGAACCTGCTTAACCTCAATAATGACCGAAATGTCTCCATCAACCGTTCTTATCCAGAAATCAGGGAGATTTTGAAGGAACTGGGCAGTCATTCAAGAATTATTTATAAGACCAAGAATGGCAGCGAGTTGGCGGTGTTTATTACGCGATACAAATTGAGCAATGAATCATTTCGATTGTTAGCCTTCCAAGACATTAAGGCTGAACTTCAATCGCGTGAGTTAGAAGCCTGGCAGAACCTTACCAAAGTGTTGCGGCATGAGATTATGAACTCCATTGCGCCTATTTCATCCCTCACCTCCACCCTGAAGGAAGTGATAGCCGAAGATGTACAACGCTCCCCCAATGCCAACCTCATTTCTGATGATAGCCTGGACGATCTTGAAGAAGGTCTGCGCACCATATCAGGTCGATCTGATGGGCTCATCAACTTTATCAATGCCTATCGCGACTATACGAACCTACCGGAACCCAATCTCCAAAAGCGCGACATTAACAGAGTGGTGGAAAGCTCTGTGGCTTTGATGAGAAATGAGTTCACTGAGGGTCAATTGGTATTGAAAACTCTCAAGCGCGAAACCATCGTCTCCTTAGACGACCAGTTAATTGAACAAGTGCTCATCAACCTGATTAAGAATGCCAGAGAAGCCATTGAAAATCAGCCAGATGGAAAAGTTGAGGTAAAAGTTGACTTCCGTGACGGCAAAACCACTGTCTCAATTCAGGACAATGGCCCGGGCATTACCGATGAAGCCAAAGAGAAGATTTTCATGCCCTTCTACTCCACCAAAAAGCGTGGTTCAGGTATTGGGCTAAGTCTATCCAAACAAATCATGCAGCTCCATGGTGGTGACCTAAGAGTAGAAAGTGAGATTGGAAAAGGTGCTATATTTATACTTAGTTTTTAAAATACTTATTCAACAATCTCATGAATTCCAAATACACACAAATTATAGGTCTTATTCTGGCCATACTCATTCTTCTATTTTCATTTCTAATGGTCTATAAGGGGGGTGTCTTTCTTGCAAGAAACTTTGAGCGAATTGATACAAACATATTAGCGACTGTTATTGCTGGCCTTGTCACAATTATAGGGTATTACATAACTAGATATTTTGAGAAGAAGAAAGAGATTGAGCGCCAAATAAGGGAACAGAAACTGCCTACTTATCAAGAGTTCATTAACTTTATTTTCAAGGTATTTGAAACAGCAAGCAATGATGCCAAGTTAAATTCCGAGGATCTGCAAAAGGACTTTTGGTCAATGAACAAGAAATCCACTTTATGGCTATCAGATAGATCTCTTAAAGCTTATGTAAAGTGGAAAAAACTTTCAGCTGAGTATTCCAAAATGCATAAACATTCAACGCTAGAGAGTCTGGAAGTTCTAGTGCTATTAGAGGATTTGTTGTTTGAAATTAGAAGAGATATTGGACATAAAAATAAAGACCTCAAACGAGGTGATATTTTGAAGTTATTCGTTACCGACCTTAATGAATACCAAATAGGTTAATCAAAATGAACAAAATAACACGGTAGAGAGATGTCCCAACGTGCTCTTGGGACCCCATAATACTTGAAATATCTCCTATGATTTGGGCTTTTATTAATCATAAAAAGAAATTAGCCGAACCATCACAGATGGGCTTATGTCCACATTGTAAAGAGCAAGTTTACTCAAAATGTGGAGACATTTATATTTGGCATTGGGCACATAAAAATAACGATGCTTGTGACTCTTGTTATGAACCAGAAACATATTGGCATAAGCACTGGAAACTAACTTTTGGAGTTGAGCATTCAGAGAGAATCGTCAAGAAGGGTAAAGCTTGGCATACTGCAGACATACTTACCGATAGCAATGTGGTTATAGAACTTCAAAACTCCCCAATAGCCAAAAGTGTAATTGAAGAAAGAGAGCTATTTTACGGGGAAAGAATGATTTGGGTAATAAATGGAAACAGTTTTAAGGAAAATTTTCGACCTATTCCATTTCCCAAAAGACATCCTGATTGGTATTTGAGTGATTATGAACGAACATTTGAAGAAGCTCATATTTGTTATGAATGGAGTTATGCCCGAAAATGCTGGAAAACGTCTAAGAGACATGTGTTTGTAGACTTCGGTGATGATACGTTATTCTGGATAAAATCAGGATTAGGAACTCCTAGAGGAACCGGAAAGATGATAAATAAGAAAGGCTTCATAGATAAATATGGTGGAGATTATCAATATTATATAGACCACAAAAATGAATAACACAACAAAAAATAAGTAATACGATTTTAACCGTTACCTACATTACTATGACTAGACAAATTGAACCCAATTCACTTCATTTCGTTATCTTTGAATAATTACGATTATGGAAAATCTAAGTCTTTATACTCTAATCAATAATCTCCCAGCGCATGTAAAGCAGGAGGTTCGTGATTTTGTGGAATCTCTCAAAAAGAAAACTAAGAAGGATGAGGAAACTCCAAAGAATCGCCAATTCGGTGTGTTAAAAGGAAAGATTTCCATGTCCAAAGATTTTGATGAACCACTAGCAGACTTTAAGGAATACATGTAAACCTCATGGGATTTTTACTAGACACGCACACACTACTCTGGTTTCTATCAGGTAACAACTCTATTTCTAAAAAGGCCAAACATATCATCCTTGACAGAAAGAACAAATGCTATGTAAGCATCGCTTCACTATGGGAAATAGCTATTAAGATTAAGCTTGACAAGCTTTCAATTGACACAAGATTTAAAGAACTCTCTGACCTACTTCACCAAAACGATATTGAAATCTTACCGATTACATTTGAGCATATTTGTAATCTGCTTGACTTGGAGGAAGCACATAGAGACCCATTCGATCGGATAATCATATCAACAGCTAAAACAGAGAATATTTCTGTAATTACAAAAGACGGAAATTTCAAAGGGTACAAGAATTTAGAAATTCTTTGGTAGTACTAGTGGTACTGTCTCGCTTAGACCGTCTATTTGAAGTCTTAGGGAGACCCTAAGACTAGCTGCTCTACCACGATTGCACAAATAATTCCCCTCTTCCCCTTCCTTTAAAAACTCACATCGGCTATTTTGCCTCTCAATGAATTGGCAGCCATTACTTAGCTCCCTCAGTGGAGATTTATATACTGACGAAACCCACAGAAGGCTCTATGCCACCGATGCTTCGGCCTACAGAGAATTACCTCTTGCTGTAGCCGTTCCAAAGGGCAAACAAGACCTTATTGCATTAGTCAAATTCGCTTCAGAGAATAATACTTCACTGATTCCCCGAACAGCAGGAACCTCTCTGGCCGGTCAGGTAGTGGGCGGTGGCATTGTAGTAGACCTCTCCAAAAACTATAGCCAAATCCTGGAAGTGAATGCTCAGGAAGGCTATGCCTGGGTGGAGCCGGGCATTGTTCGAGATGACCTCAATAAGCACCTGGCTGACCATGGATTCTTCTTCGCGCCTGAGACCTCAACGGCTAACAGGGCTATGATTGGCGGCATGATTGGAAACAACTCATGCGGCTCTAATTCAGTGGTTTATGGAAGTACTCGTGAACATTTACTAGAAGTTGAAACCATTCTGTCCGATGGTTCAGAAGCCTGGTTTGGCCCCATGGACTCCGGTGAATTTCTGAGCCGATGTAATGGGCTTTCTACTACAGGTTTATTGCATAACAACATCTACTATAAAACAAGAGAGATGTTGAGCAATGAGGCAAATCAAAAGGAAATTGTAGAGCACTTTCCAAAAGCCGATATCCCCAGAAGAAATACCGGTTATGCATTAGATATGTTGCTCAGGCATGAACCATTTACCGAAGGAGGCACTCCATTCAATTTCTGTAGCCTTATTGCCGGTTCTGAAGGTACACTCTGTATGGTGACCAAAGCGAAGATTAAGCTCACTCCTCTTCCGCCCAACAACAAACGACTGGTATGTATCCACTCAGAAACTATTGACGATAGCCTTAAAGCTAATTTGGTGGCGTTGAAATATGCGCCATCGGCCTGCGAACTAATGGACGATTACATTTTGCAAGCCACCAAACGCAACCCAATGTATCGCGAACTGCGATTCTTCGTAGAAGGTGATCCACAAGCCATTCTGGTGGTCGAATTGAATGGCGAAACACCTGAAGAAGCCGACCAAAAAGTCACTGATCTAATCTCCAACCTAAAAGCTGAAGGAAGAGGATATGCCTATCCGGTTATTCAGGGGGAACAGATCAAATCCGTGTGGAACCTCAGAAAAGCCGGACTCGGGCTGCTCTCTAATGTTCCTGGCGATGCCAAGCCTGCACCGGTTATTGAAGACACGGCTGTAGATGTACAGGATTTCCCCGCCTATATCGCAGAATTCAATCAAATTCTCGAAAAACATGGCTTATACTCTGTGCATTATGCCCATGCCGGTTCTGGTGAATTACACTTGCGGCCAATTCTAAATCTGAAAACGGCCGAAGGACAAAAGCAATTCAGAATCATAGCCGAAGAAATTGCTACGCTGGTTAAGAAATATAAAGGTTCACTTTCAGGAGAACATGGTGATGGAAGACTTAGAGGCGAGTTTATTCCTCAAATGGTGGGTGAACACAACTATGAGCTAATCAAGCAGATGAAGCAAATCTGGGATCCTCAGAATATCTTCAATCCGGGCAAAATAGTAGACACCCCTCCAATGGACAGTTTCCTTCGCTACGATGTAGATCAGGAGACCAGAGAGTTCGACACCATGTTCGATTTCTCTGAAAACCAGGGGATTCTCAGAAGTGCTGAACTTTGCAATGGATCGGGTGACTGCCGCAAATCGGAGCTGAGTGGTGGCACCATGTGTCCCAGCTATATGGCTACCCGAAACGAGAAAGAGACCACCAGAGCCAGGGCCAATATTTTGAGAGAAATGCTGACCCGTTCAGACAAAGCCAATCCTTTCGCTCATGAAGAAATTAAGGAAGTAATGGACCTTTGCCTAAGCTGCAAAGGCTGTTCTTCTGAATGTCCCTCTAATGTCGATATGGCTAAACTCAAGGCTGAATGGCAGTATCAGTATTATAAGGAAAAGGGAGTTCCTACAAGAGCCAAACGCATTGCCCATTTCTCCAAAAGCATGAAGTTGGCCAGCAGAGTACCCTGGGCTTATGATATGATTTTCAGCAATCAGCTCACAGGAAATTTGGCCAAGTCCATTGCTGGTTTTGCCAAGGAACGCAGTATGCCTGAACTGGCCAAGAAACCACTTAAACGTTGGCTAAACAAAGAATTCCGACCTGAAAAGAAAGACAAAAGAGTTTACTTCTATTGCGATGAATTCACCAATTACAACGATGCTGAAATTGGTAAGAAGGCCGTCTTGCTACTCGATAAACTCGGCTATGAAGTCACCTTTGTAGATCACCCGGATTGTGGCAGGCCTCAACTCTCCAAAGGACTGTTGGACGAAGCCAAAGAACTGGCCGAAGCCAATGTGAAGCTGTTTGCGGATATAGTCTCGGAAGAAGTGCCTTTAGTGGGCATAGAGCCTTCCGCTATCCTCACTTTCAGAGATGAGTTTATAGGCCTAACACGGGGCGAGCTGCAGGAAAAAGCGCGTAATCTAGCCAAGCATGTCTTTACTATAGAAGAGTTTTTAGCCAGAGAAATTGATCGAGGTTATATCAAAGCGGAGCAGTTTTCTGCAGAAAAGAAACTGATCAAAGTGCATGGACATTGTCACCAGAAGTCGCTTTCCAGTATGACGCCTACTAAGAAGATACTGAGTCTGCCGAAGAACTTTGAAGTGCATATGATTCCCTCAGGATGCTGTGGAATGGCTGGCTCTTTCGGCTACGAAAAGGAACATTATAAACTCTCCATGAAGATTGGAGAATTGGTGCTCTTCCCTACTGTGAGAAAACAACCGGAAGAAGTAATTATAGCTGCTTCAGGCACCAGCTGCCGTCATCAGATCAAAGATGGAACGGGAAGAAAAGCGCTGCATGTGGTGGAGATCTTGTTTTCGAATCTACAAGGTAATTTATGATGAGGGCACACACTAGATACCTCTTTATACTTTGCCTAGTTCTTTCCTGTGAAGCAGAGAGGAAGGATTCTTTAAAGGAGTCTGAGGAGTCACCTGATAAAAGTGAAATTCAAACCATTGAAAAGTTGACTCCAAAGCAGTTTGAGTCTTCTATTAAGCCTATATCTAAAGAACCGGATTTTGAAAAGCTGGAAGATAAGCAAGCCAGACTGCTTCAACTTTACAAAGAAGCGTTAGAAGAAAATCCAGTTAATTTTTCTGATACTATCAATTTTGAAGGTGAGGACTGGTGGCCTTTCTGTAGGGAATACTGGAGACAACTTTCCGCAGTTAGAAAACTCAGTCTAGATTATTTCAATTTATTCGTCCTCGAACCTTCCAAGAAGGATTCAGGTATAAGTCAAAAAAATAAGGCATTCATAAATCGATTAGCAAAAGAGCTGAATTCATCAGTTGAAAAGCATGCGGAAAGGTATGCTCCCGAATCAATCATTTTTGCCATCGTCCATTTATCTAATGCTCCATCTGGCACATACAGTACTCAACATCATCTTAAGGTAAAGAATAACTATCAGGTGATAGATAAGGATCGATTATTGGTGAAAAAGTACGAAAATAGTCAAGAATGGACTTTTGAGCAGGAGAATAATATTCCTATCAGATTTAATGAGGGTGTCCTTGACACCATCTCTGTGTTTCAAAATTCCAAATTCTATGGATACTCTGAGTCAATAAAAACAGATATAAACCTCACAGCATTTGGCACTGCTACTTCGGAGTGTGAAACGGAGTATTTCTATCAGGTTTCTAATAGAGAAAATTTGACTAAGCACCTTAAAATGGGCTCAATGTTAGATTTTGATTTGGAGGCTTACAGAGATGAACGAATTGATCAACAGATCAATATCAATAGATGTGGTGATTGTCCAAGTAGTAATTTCAATGTGTTTGCCAAGCTTGCAGGTTCTGATCATCTCTATTTTGCTTATGCTTCAAGCGGGGAAACTCCTGGTCTAATGCTCATATTGAGAGTTGAAGAAACCTTCATTCCTATTTTAGTAAATACTACGGATCAGTTTGGTTGTGCTTGCTTATGAAGAACCTACTCCAGATATTATCTCTTGGCATCGTCAGTTTCCTTTCCGCCTGTTCTGACCAAACCGACAAACTCGCCATCGCCACAGCTGCCAATATGCAGTTTGCTATGAATGCCTTGGTGGAAGCGTATGAAGCCGAAACGGGAACCGAATGTGAGATCATCCTTGGCTCATCCGGTAAGCTCACAGCACAAATTCAAGAAGGTGCACCTTACGATCTTTTCTTCTCAGCAGATATGAAATTCCCGGAAGCGCTCAAGGCTACCGGTAATACCATTGGTGAACCCATAATCTATGCCCAAGGTCAGTTGGTACTTTGGACAAGCCGAAAATCTCCACTTCATAGAGTAATTGAGATCACCAGAAAAGAGACTAATCATATCGCCTTGGCCAATCCTAAAACAGCCCCTTATGGGGAGGCTGCCATGCAGGTGCTAAGGAACTTAGATTTATATGACATGGTCAATAGCAAACTGGTCTATGGTGAAAGCATTTCTCAAGTCAATCAATTTGTTCTTTCAGGCGCAGCAGAATACGGCTTCACCGCAAAGTCAGTTGTGCTTTCTCCCAATATGTCGAGTAAAGGGAATTGGATTACAATACCCGATAGCCTACACGCCCCTATCAATCAGGCTATGGTTATACTCAGAAATGAACGAAGCATGACTGATGAAGCCCAGCGTTTTATGGAATTTGTGCTTTCTGAGAAGGGTAAAGCCCTATTGCAGAAGTTTGGTTATAAGACTCCCCCATCCAAACCTTTCCCCACCGAAGAAAGGCTTTAGTGCCTGCTCGTTGTTACAGCTTAATTCTAAACCAGCAGTGTCCAAAGATCCCTCCAGGCAGATGGGTTGGAGGCACAGTCAACTTCTAACCTTAGAAAAACCACCTTCTATGAAGAATACATGGATTTTCTTAGCAAATTTAAGCTGACTAACTCAAAACATTGGGTAACGTCATTCTGAATTCATTTCAGAATCTAGTTGAATTCATTTCAGAATCTAGCTGAATTTATTTCAGAATCTAGCTGAATTTATTTTAGGATCTGATAGCAACTTGATTCAGAATTTAAAAGACCCTGAAACCTGTCTTTGCCACAGGTACGTTTCAGGGTGACGGGTCTAACTTTTGAAATTATCAACAATACTCTGAATTGAACTCTTTCAAAGCCAAAATCATAGACATCAAAACCTCCGGTAGCTTTTCATTAGTGAGCTTAGAGGCCATTGGCTTAAAGCTGAAAAGTATTGTAATTGATACGCCTCAAACAGCCGATTATCTGCAAATAAATCAGGAAGTAAGCGTGATTTTTAAAGAACTTGAGGTTTCAGTGGCAACAACGCCCAACTTACCCATCAGCTTGCAAAATCAGATTCCCGGCTCCATCATTGCTCTTCAAAAAGGTGAACTCTTGGCCCGGATCACTCTGCAGACTCAAGTTGGCCCAATCACCTCCATCATCACTGCTGTATCGGCTGATGAACTGGAACTAACTGTGGGGCAAGAGGTTTTTGCCCTAATCAAAACCAACGAATTAATGCTTTCCAGGGAATGAACTGGTCCCCCATCATATTGTCCTTAGAGTTGGCTTTGGTAACCACTATACTGTTGTTTGTGGTTTCTGTTCCTCTAGCCAATTGGCTGGCTGAAACTAAATCGAAGATAAAACCAGTAGTTGAATCAATGATCAGCTTACCATTGGTGCTACCTCCTACCGTACTTGGCTTTTATCTATTGGTGGCCTTCAGTCCGAACAATGCCTTTGGCAACTGGTTGCAGGAAACGATTGGTGTTCAACTACTTTTCTCTTTTCCCGGGCTTGTGCTTGCTTCCATGATCTACAGTCTTCCGTTTATGGTACAGCCCATTCAGTCGGGGCTCACCAGCCTTTCATTAAACATGAAAGAGTCTTCATATGTTTTAGGTCAATCTAAGTTCACGACCTTACTTCACGTTCTTTTACCAAACATCAAACCCTCTATTCTAACCGCCATAGTACTTTCCTTTGCCCATACGATGGGCGAATTTGGAGTGGTTTTAATGATTGGTGGCAATATACCCGGAGTTACTAAAGTGGCTTCCATTGCCATTTACGATGAGGTGGAGTCGCTGAACTATGCCGCAGCACATCAATATGCGCTGGTTCTGCTGCTTATCAGTTTCAGTATTTTGGTGACCGTTTACAGCTTGAACAAGAAAACTAACCTTACCGGAAAGCATGCTTGAAGTAAAAGTGATTAAGCGATTGGAAGCAGCCCGTGGCAGGCTTGAACTTGACTTAGAATTTCAATGTCGCCCCGGTGAGTTTTTAGTGATTTCGGGCCAATCAGGAGCCGGAAAGACCTCATTACTCCGAATGATTGCCGGGTTGATGAATCCTGATTCCGGAAAAATTCAGTTCAATGATCAAACTTGGTTCGGCCCAAAAATCAACCTGAAGCCACAAGAACGGGACTGTGGGCTAGTTTTCCAGCAGTATTCCCTCTTTCCTAATATGACGGTAGAAGGTAATTTAAAATACGCCTTAAGGGGCGGCCAGTCGGAATCTGATATGGAGGAGTTGCTCGACATTATGGAAATAAAGGGTTTGAGAAATCAGAAACCGACTATACTATCGGGCGGGCAGCAACAACGGGTTGCTTTGGCCAGAACTCTAGTGCAAAAGCCAGGGCTATTACTTCTGGACGAGCCCCTTTCGGCCTTGGACAGACCGATGAGAATCAGGCTTCAGGAGTATCTAAAGGAAGTTCATAAAAAGTATAAACTCACAACCATAATGGTTACCCACGACCCCTCAGAAGCACTTAAGCTAGCTGATAGAATTATTGAGATTGAAGAGGGAAAAGTTGTTCGAGAAGGCAAACCCACTGAGGTATTCGGAAATAAGAGTCTCAGCGGAAAGTTTCAATTTACCGGAACGGTAATAGACATTCAGGAGGAAGAATTATTGGCTATTGCTTCAGTGTTAGTGGGTAATCAACTGATCAAAGTGGTGATTAGTGATGTGGAACAAAAAAGCCTTCGAATTGGTGATGAAGTAATCGTTGCATCGAAGGCTTTCAACCCTATAATTAAGAAAGTTTAGCTTCTAAAAATCACCTCCTCCAACCTCACACTCTTTGGAAATTACCGTATGTAAGAACGGTTTAGGTGTATCGGCCAACATGGCAGTACAAACCAAACAGTCGGAGGCAGGTCTTTGGTCAACAATTTTCACAAACAGTATGTCGCCAATTTGGACACCACTGTCACATGGACTCACCATAGTTGTAAACACATTCTCATAAGTTGTACCGCTACTATCCGTCCACGTATTGGCGACATCGTCAGGTACGGCTCCCCCTATCACTTGGAAAATTGCATTGCCGCATATCTGATCGATAATTTTTACCTGAACACAATCAACAGTAGGTTGATTGTCACATGAGCTAATGACCAATGCAGTCAATAAGGAAAGAATAATGCTAAGTCTTTTCATCTTAATTATTTGTGTTTACAGAACCAAAGAACTCCATTGGCTATGGTAGCTTTTAGTATTCCACCTCTTATATTGTTTAGTAACGATTCTACATACCACAGTCAGTAACTATTTCGGTATAGTAGAACTGCTTGGGACTATTGGCCGGTAAGGCCAGGCAAACTGCACAATCAGTCTCTTTTCGTTCCTTCGTAATCTTCATTAAAACAGTTTCTCCCCGGGCCGGTAAATAACTATCGCATGGATCGAGAAAGGTACTGAAGACATTATCGTACGTAACGTTGTTATGGTCTGTCCAACTTTCAGTTACTGGAATGCCCGCATTGCCCGAAACAACCTGAACAACCGCATTTCCGCAAAGTTCGGCTACTATTTTCACCTCCAAACAGGTTTCACCTTCGTTTTCGCAAGATGAAAGACTTACCAGAGCAATGAACGCCAAAGCAATACTCAATTTCTTCATGATTCTAGTGTTTGTGTGGTTAGACCATACTCGACCAAAAAAGGTTGGAATTTAGTGCAGAGAGAGTTGCTTTTCTAATGGATAGATATGAGTTTGTAAGCATGAAAGCATTAGTGTGCGAACAATTCGGGCTACCGGAAAACCTTTCTGTGAAAACGCTTCCACTCCCCGTGCCCAATGAGCAACAGGTGCTTATCGAAGTGCATGCCTGTGGAGTGAACTTCCCTGATGCGCTGATTATTCAGAACAAGTACCAATTCAAACCTCAGCTCCCTTTTGCTCCCGGTGGCGAAGTGGCCGGTCGGGTGGTGGAAGTGGGTAGTGAAGTGAAACACCTAAGCCAGGGCGACTTGGTTTTTGCTCTCACCGGCTGGGGAGGCATGGCTGAGTACGTGGTGGCTGAATCGCACAAATGTATGCCTGTTCCTGAGGGCATGGACATGATTACTGCTGCAACAACCATGTATAATTTTGGCACATCGCTTTATGCTCTAAAACAGCGAGCACAATTAAAAAAAGGCGAAAAGCTGCTGGTTTTGGGGGCTTCTGGTGGAGTTGGACTAGCCGCAGTTCAGATTGGCAAGCAAATGGGCGCGCATGTGATGGCCGCTGCAAGTTCTGAAGAAAAGCTAGAAATCTGCCTGCAAGCCGGAGCCGATGAAACCCTCAACTACTCAGAACAAAATCTCAAGGAAAAAGCCAAAGCCATGACGAATGGAGATGGCTTTGACGTAATATACGACCCTGTTGGAGATCAATATGCTGAACCCGCAGTTCGCTCTTTGGCTTGGGGCGGAAGGTATTTAGTAGTAGGTTTTGCCGCTGGTGCTCCTTCTGCCATCAGAATGAACCTGCCTCTGCTCAAAGGAGCTTCCATTGTAGGTGTTTTCTGGGGGGCTTTTGCTCAAAAGCAACCCAAAGAAAGCAAGAGGAACTTCGAGCAGATTCTTCAATGGATTCAAGAAGGAAAAGTGAAACAGCATATCCATAAAGAATATCCCTTAAAGCGAGGCGCTCAAGCTATTCGAGACCTTATGGACAGAAAAGTAATCGGTAAGAATGTGGTGATTATTGATTAGAGTTAAGGTATACCGTGCTCCCCTCCAACTGAGCCATATCTATGCCGAATCCAGCTCGACAATAACCGGGCTTAATCTTCACAGAAAATACCCTTCGGGAAATAAATCTGTCTGTGATAATAGGTCATTAAGCCCTTTTTCACCAATTCATGGTTGGCGAAAAGCTCTTCAATTCCTCCCTCCTGACCTGATTTATATATAATAATCTGACCCTCGTTGGTATTGAGATTAATGGCTCCGACTAACTCAGCTTTGTCTTTGTACTTTCCCTTTAGCTCTTTCAGCAAATTTTCAGTAAAACGATTAGTTTTTACCCCAACAATATTCTCATTATCCTTATTTGGCTCAAAACGCACAAAATAGTAGGTAGTCATTTCTACATCGGCTTCATCCTTGTGCCAAAGTGTACATAATTTCCCTTCCATCAGATCAAACGGGTAGACTTCCAGCTTAAAACGTCCGGCAGAAATGGCCGGATCAGAATTCAAAATTGCTTCCGTATCAGCCATATTGGTATCGAATAGAAAAATTCCACCGCCCGTGTAGAAGGGCCCCGCAGCGATCATCTTCTTTTCCTTCACCAATCGGTTAATGTTGGCTAAATGTCCCGCTTGAAGGCTATCTACTTGCTCCTTGGGTAGCTCAGCCCTGTCTGGATTCGTGTTCAGGAAAACGAAGGTATACCTACCATCTCCATATTGCCCGTAAGATTGCGTGGCAACCATTAAGAATAGTGTCAGCCAGGTTATTTTGAGTTTCATATCAATAGACTAATGAATAATGAAAGTAATAAGGTTTTTGGAAGTTTAGAAGTTATGAGTCTGAAGGATGTCCACAGAAATTTTCACTCGACCAGCTTTTCTCCTGCAGGGCACACCGAGCATAGAACTAAACGGCATCTAAGTTCTCTTTGAGAGACTCTACCGGAGATAGAGAGCCTGTTAAAACCTGGTTCATCAAACCGTAAAGTATAATTCACATAAGCTACATCCTAAACGCTGTTTCCAAATCAATACATCCTTATCTTAGCACAAAATTTACAACATGAGAAAACTCCTTGCTCTTTCCTTAATCCTGGTGGCTACCGTTTCCATGACTTCAAGTAGTTATTTCTGGGGTCAAACCGGACATCGAACTATAGGACATATTGCCGATGGTATGCTGAGTAAAAAAGCCAGAAAGCAGGTGCAACGTGTTCTGGGCTCAGAAACATTGGCCGAAGTGAGCACATGGATGGATGAAATAAGGTCGGATCGCTCCTACGATTATGCCAATACCTGGCATTATTGCACAATACCCGATGGCATGACATATGAGGAAGCACCCGAGCAAGAAGGAGGTGATGTAATTTGGGCCATTGAAACCATTATCGAAGAGTTAAAGGCCGGGCAACTTTCGGCCCAAGAAGAAGCCACTAAACTCAAGTTTTTAGTACATCTGGTTGGCGATATTCATCAGCCTTTGCATGTGGGGAATGGTGAAGATAGAGGCGGAAATGATGTTCGAGTTCAGTACTTTGGAAGTAACACTAATCTGCATAGCGTATGGGACAGCCGCATGATTGATGGCAAACAATTGAGCTATACCGAATTTGCCGATTGGGTAAATCATGCTTCTAAAACTCAAATTAAGGAATGGCAATCGGCTACGGTGCGAGAATGGGCATATGAGTCTATGTCTTACCGTAAACAGGTTTATGATATTCCTGAAGACGGGCGAATAAGCTATGAATATGGCTATAAGTACTTCGACATTATTAAGCTTAGGGTGCTTCAAGCTGGCGTACGCTTAGCTGGTGTGATCAACGAAATTTATGAGTAACTCAAGAGGTTACATCTTTCGTTCACCGAATTCTTCAGAGTTCATGGCATGAAACACTGATGGGCATTTGAAGCCCCTAA
>NZ_DBHC01000039.1:34058-34435 GCF_002296035.1 Roseivirga sp. UBA838 | reverse complement strand
TAGAGCTTTTCATCTTGAGCTTGCTGAAATATCTATCCGGCCTGATCAATTGACTGATCCCTCGATACCTCGGGATGGAAAAGACCTGCTCACGATTGCCTCAATATCTCCCGAAGGCGTCTAACCTTGTTCGCCTCATTCATCAGATTTATGATGTAAAATGCTGATGGGCTATTGGAGATACTAATCCGTAAGAACTTTTCATCTTGAGCTTGCCGAAAGATCTACCCGGCTTGACCACTTGGCTGATCCCTCGGTACCTCGGGATAGAAAAAGTCTTCACGATTGCCTCATTATCTCCCGAAGGCGTCTAACCTTATTCGCCTCATTCATCAGATTTATGATGTAAAATGCTGATGGGCATTTGAAGCCCCTAA
>NZ_DBHC01000039.1:0-33741 GCF_002296035.1 Roseivirga sp. UBA838 | reverse complement strand
TAGAGCTTTTCATCTTGAGCTTGCCGAAAGATCTATCCGGCTTGATCAATTGACTGATCCCTCGGTACCTCGGGATAGAAAAAGTCTTCACGATTGCCTCATTATCTCCCGAAGGCGTCTAACCTTGTTCGCGTCATTCATCAGATTTATGGTGTGAAACACTGACTGGCTATTGGAGAAACTAATCGGTTAGAGCTTTTCATCTTGAGCCTGCCGAAAGATCTATCCCGCTTGATCACTTGGCAACTCGGGATGGAAACACAACTTGTCAGAGAAGTAATCATGTTCAGACGGTTTGGCTATTTCTTTTCAGGTGAAAGAGCTTTATCCTTAAAGAGTCTGTACAACAATACTGCAGCTCGCTTAGTCTGCATAGGTAATGCGTTAACCTTTCCTGTTTCATTGACCGTATGGTCATTAGCACCACTCATTCCCATGGCATCAATACCCATTTTCACCAAGCCCGCAGTAAACGATATATCAGCGGCACCGGCATCGGCCGGATTTACAGAACTCACTTCTCCAAAGCCTAAGTCTTGACTCACCTGACTGAAAGCCTTCATGAGCGCATAATTACCCTCTGTAGGAGCAAATGGTGGATAACCTTCTTCAAAGGTTATAGTGGCTTGAGTTTGTGGTAAATGTTCACCCACAATCTTTTTCATGGTTTCCTGAGTTCGTTTTAATTGCTCCATACTCAGACAGCGAATATCGCCTGTTACAATAGCCGTTTGAGCTACTACATTGCTTTTCCCAAAGGCTGTTCCCGATTTGCTTTGTTCATTGTAAGTCACATCAGTTCCGCCTAAAATCATTCCGGGGTTAAAGGTCAAATATTCTTCGGCAGACAAGGCTTCGTAAAACTGATTCAGGATTCTTGAAGCTTCATAAATAGCCCCAGCTCCCACTTCAGGTTTAAAAATTTGCGATGAGTGAGCGGCATTACCCTTTACTTCCAGTATCCAGCCAGACGAGCTTCTTCGCGCTACATTCACGGTAGCCGGGTTGCCATCTCCGTTTTCAAATCCAAGAGCAATGTCGGCCCACTCTGCAGCTTCAATCAGGGCCGCTTTTGAAAGACTCAGGGGTCTTCCGCTAAGCTCTTCATCGCCAGTCATAACAACCCAAACATTCATATCTTTCAACAGCCCGGCATGGTGTAGAGCCGTCAGAGCCTGCAGAATGATTATGTTGCCTCCTTTCATATCGGCTATTCCAGGTCCTTTTATAGTTTCTTCATCCACTTGTTCCCATTGCTGGAAAGGACTGTCGGGTTCAAAAACAGTGTCCAGGTGGCCAATCATCATGATCTTAGGCCCTTTGCCTCCTTCAATTTTGGCCACTAAATGTCCGGCCCGGTTAAAGGCACTGCCATCTAAAAACCGTGTTTCCATACCCAGAGCTTCGAACTTTGGCATCAATACATCAGCCACCTGCCTTACACCCTCAAAATTCATAGTGCCTGAATTGATGTTGATGGTTTGTTTGAGAAGTTCTAAAGCCTCGTGGTTGTTCTGATCGATCCATTGAACTATCTTTTTCTCTGTACGATCGAGTTGTGCCATGCTTAGGCTACAGACTAAAAACAAACTAAGGGTAAGGCTAAGTGCTTTCATAATTTTACTTTTCAGGCTCAAGTATACTCAACATAGCGGCAATAAGAAAGTGTGTAAGCATTCTAAACACCACTAAAACAATTGGGGTTTTAAACATAAAAAAGTCTTCAGCATGATTGGTTGACCAACCACTGAAGACTTCTTTAATTAAAGCACTTAAAGGCTTACCGAATGGCTAAAACACGCGAGAAAGGTTAAAGCCAAAATGAATGTCGCCATTGAAAAAATTGCCATCGGTCTCAGTAATAAAGCCTTTCTCTACCATTGACCTGGAATTGGTAAAGGTGAGATGAAAGACATGGCCTCCGGTTTCTATTTCAACGCCAATTCCAATGGAGTCTTTATATAAATCGGTCAGTTCACTGGTAAGTCGGTAATAGTACTCGCTGTTGATGGCTACTCTTTTGCCCACTTTTACTCGACCAGCCACACCAAGAGCCAACAGGTCGTTTTCCTGGTTGCCCATTACCCTATTGCGGTGCACATAAGTAGGCATAAATTGAAGCGAAACGGTTTCGTTCATTTTACGGGCAATAAGCAACTGGTGAGTATATGCTACCCTGTCGCTAAACTCCTCATTTTGCAAAGCCGGATTATCTAATGTTCTAATGGCCATACTACTAAAACCTGTAATGGACACAGGCATCACTTTTTTGCCGGAAGACTGTCTTAGGATTTGATACTTGGCAAATCCATCATAGATTTTCTCAAAAGAACTGCGCCCTACACCTACGGTTAAAAAGTCGCTTATCCCATATTCAAAAGAAAACCTGATGTTGGCACCATCGAGGCCAAAAAGCTCATTGATTCCGGTGTTAATACGACCAAATCGGTGAGAGATAATAAACTCGAGCTCTTTGGCTTTGCGAGTAACCACGGTGTGTCCGTTAATCATCCGCTGCCCTTTAAAGGTCGCTTCTACGTAGTCTATGGTTTCCTCTCTTTCGTCAGAAAGTATACCGAGCAGATCGTCTTGGGCGCTAAGCGAGTGGCCTAAGACAATCGCTGCAATAAATAGTATAGTCTTTTTCATACTAGCGTTGATATGGCTCATACTTAAAATTAGCGGTTACTTCCACTTCTTCTGCAATGTTCCTGACCACTACGCTGGGTATTTTAATATCGTGGTCTTTTACCTTTACTTTAAAGCTAAATTCTGTATTTATAGTACCGTTGATAACCACAAGTTCTACCCGGGTGGTCAGGGGTTTGGTAACACCATGGATAGTAATATCGCCACTAACCGTTACAGGATATGTGCCATTACTCATAGACTTAAGTCCATCGGGCACCTCAAATTTTCCTTTAAAAGTAGACTTCGGGTATTTGGCAGACTCCATGTAATTTTCGTTGAAGTGTTCCTGCATAAGGGCCTTTTCAAACTGAAAAGCCTTTATCAATATATCTACGGCTACTTTACCTTTGTTTAAATCAATCACACTCAGTACTTTATCATTAAAAGCCTCAATATCTTCGAGAGGTGCGTGAGAGTAGAACTTAACCTCTCCATTTCGGGTCAGAAAACGGTCCTGTGCCATACCTGAAGTAGCCAAAAGCATGGCCATACTCAGGTTTAATAGTTTTAATGGTTTCATGTGTTAGTTTTTAATTTCAATGATAATCACGTCTTCCAGCAGCACATCGAGCAAATAACCAATGCACTCTCCCTTGAGCACTACCCGATCACCATCTGTTAAGGAATGATTGGTCAACTCATTTGAGTCTTCCAATGTGCACTTGAGCAAGCCAAAACCGTTGGTTTCCAGCTCAACTACCGGCTTGGCTTCGGCCGATTGATGAATGGCTGTAACTATTCCTTCAACCTGAACCACCTTGTTTAGATATAGCGTATTGGCCTTGTTTTCATCGGTTTCAAACGCATTGTATAGTGCCTCGGCTGTCAGGGACGCTTCCACGGTACGAGATTTCATTTTTGGCCCGGTCGAAAGCATTTTATCATAGACTATGTAAGCCGCAACAAATGCCATGACTACTGCAATAATTATGAGACGTTTCTTTTTCATTGGTGCTGTTTTTAGTTGAGACTGGCACCATCATTTACCCAACAGGCAATCTCTGCAATTTCATCGTCAGAAAGTGATCTGCCGCTAGACGATGGAGGCATGGTTTTGGCCCCGGTTCTTGCCTTGATACGGCTGGCTTGGGCAGCTATGTTGTTATCTACTCTGAGATCGGGGAAAGTGGTTCCGTTGTGACAACCCGACACAGCGCAGTTGGTTTGAATAATGTTCTTTACTTGTGCAAATACCACATCGGACTTAATGGTGGCCTGAAGCGAAACCTCGCAGTTATTGGCATCTCTTACGGTTACGGTATAATTGCCCGGAGCCAAACCGTCAAAGGTATTACCCGATTGAAAAGCATTGTCGTTAAGCTTGTATTGGTAAGGCCCTGCTCCATCGGTGGCGCTTACGCTTATACTACCGTTTGGTGTATCGCAATCGCTGGCTGTAGTGCCGGATATCGAAGCATTTACACCGTCTTGGTTGGCAATGTTTACAGAGATTTCTGCGGTGCATCCCGAGTTATCCGTCACAGTAAGGGTATAACTGCCGGCCGCCAGGTTATCAAAGGAAGCAGAGCTTTGAGCAGTACCTCCGTTAAGCGCGTATGTATAAGGGGC
Organism: Roseivirga sp. UBA838; assembly: GCF_002296035.1. Lineage (NCBI taxonomy): Bacteria > Pseudomonadati > Bacteroidota > Cytophagia > Cytophagales > Roseivirgaceae > Roseivirga > Roseivirga sp. UBA838. The sequence continues at coordinate 29,481 of NZ_DBHC01000039.1, read as the reverse complement.
ACTACCGCCCGTAGCCACTACGGTAAAGCTTCCGGTACTTTGTCCGCAATTAGCTTCGCTGCCAATAGTGGTTTGTAAACTTATGCTACCCTCACATTCATCGGGCAAGGGTTCTTTTTCTGAAGTACAACTAATGGCCAGAAGTATTGCGAATAGCCCTAGCACAGCTGTATACCTTAAAGGATTGGAGTTAAAGACGTGTTTCATGTTCATGTGGTTATAACAACTCAAATGTAGGCTGACCACCAGTGACTTAGGTTCAATTTAAGGGTTCTTTTGGTAAGCAGCTGACATTATGTACGTAAACAAAAGGTATACAGATCAAACTATCGCATTGAAAACCAATATCTTATGACGAAGCACGGTTTTAAGCTGTTTGGTCCATTTGAATGAGATATGCGAGCAGTGACTCTTCTTTATCCAGATTCAGCCGTTTCTTTAAACGATGCCTGGCTGTCTTGACACTGTTTGGGGATATACCCAGAACTGAGGAAATTTCTTTGAGGTTTAGGTTGAGTCGTATAAGAGCTGCAAGCCGCAATTCGCCTGCACTCAACTGGGGGGATTTCTGGTTTAGATTTTTAAAGAAATCCGTATGTACGTTTTCAAAGTAGAGCCTGAATTCTTCCCAATCTTTGTCTACATCCTGAATGGAATTTGCTAAGTGCATTAATTGCTGAACTTCTTTTGAGTGCGACTTGGCAAGGCTTTTTTTGAGGTCTTGAACACGTTCTTTAAGGCTATTAATTACCTCATTTTTACGTATGAAGTTCACCGTGTAAGAGGTCAACTCTTTATCTCTGGTAGCAAGTTCTTGCTCCAGCTTAGACTGCTCTAGTCGCGCTTTTTGTAGGGCAAGATTGGCCATTTCTTGTTGCGACTCGTATATAATACGGTCTTTTTTAATGCGAAGCCGCTGCCTGTTTATAAAAAGATAGGCCGATACAAGTAACAATAGCATAGCCGCTGCCAGTGCAAATTTCAGGTTCCTGTTCAGCTCATTTTGTGTACTCAAAAATATGGCCTCATTCTTCAACGCCTCCAGTTCCTTCTCCTGAGCGGCAAGTTCATTTCTTTTTTCAATCTCTGCTATTCTGTTGGCCATTTGCTCATTAAAAAGGCTATCCTTCATGGTAATGTACATGGTGGCATAGGCATTCGCTTCTTTCCAGCGCCCGGTTTCTTCTGCCAGGACTCTGAGCGTTTGGTAAGTGTCTCTCAGCCACTTCTTAGCTCCTACTTCACGAGCTATTTTCTCACTTTTTCTAAGGTATTCGTTGGCCTTGGAATAATTGGCTTGAGCCAGGTAGGCCCGACCCAAATCGAGAAAGCCACGCGCCATACCATCGGCATCATTAAGTTTTTCACTAATGGAGACTGCCTTCAAGAAGTAGCTTAGTGCTTCATCATATTCCTTTTTAGCCAAAAAGAGCTCTCCCAATCGGTTGTTCGACTCTCCAACTCCATAGATAAACCCATTTTTCTCGTGTATAGCCAAGGCCTTAAGTAAATACTCCAATGCCTGACTATAGCTCTGGGAGCGTATATAAACCTCTCCCATTTTATTGTAAGCCGTAGCAATGCGGTCAGACCGGCCGGCTTTGTCAAATCCATTCAGGGCTTGCCTGTAGTTTTCCAGAGCTCGATTGACAATGCCCTGATCAGCGTAGATCATTCCAATATTTAAATGGCAGTTGGCTACACCCAATTCGTCATTCAGCTTCTGATAGGCCGATCTGGATTTGAGCAAATCAATTAGTCCCAGTTCATAGTTACCACGGGTCCAATTAGCAACACCCAATACTCTTAGTGCAAATGCCGTCCCCTGCATATAGTTGAGCTTTTCGGCAAGCCGCAAGGCTTCATTGCCATATTCATCGGCTACAACGGGGTCTATAATCCAATATTCCAAACCCAACTGATTGAGCAACTGTACCCGAATAGTGTCTTGATTGGGGTAATGATTTAGAATATTTTTAAGACTATCTACATCGTGTTGAGCTGAAAGTGGTTTCAGCAATATGCATAAAGCAAAAATGGATAAAACAAGGCTACGCAAACACATACTTTACGAACATCCACGCCATATACCCTGAAGCGATAAGCTTGATTAGGGTGCCTACTAAAAAACCAATAAATGAACCAAAGGCAGATTTCAAGGCTTCCTGATTAGTTGCTTTGCCCGTGCTCATCTCGCCTAAAAAGGCTCCTACAAAGGGACCCACAATAATTCCGAAAGGAGGAAAAAAGAACAAACCAACTACCAAACCAATGGTGCTACCCCAAACACCACGCTTGGTACCTCCAAACTTTTTGGTGCCATAAATAGGGACAACATAATCCAAAGCGGTGACGGCCGCTGTAATAAATGCCCACAACCAGAGTGTATCCGAATCAAAAGGCGATTTTTCGGTCCACTGTAATAAGAGTAGTGAAAGAAAACTAATGGGAGGCCCTGGAATAATGGGAAGAAAGCAACCTAAAATGCCCACTATCATGCAAACAAAGCCCAGAATAACTAGAAGAATGTCCATAAAATACGTTTTTGACCAAGTGCTAAATATGCTAATTTCTTTGCGGAATTGCACAGCCAATTGGTTGCTCCTAACAATTTGAACTACCTTAAGGACGAAAACATGGAAGTTGATAGCTGAGACCACGGTACTACATTTATGGACATAAGAAAAGAGCTTTTACAGGAGCACAGTAAAGCAAATAAAGACCGTATTGCGGCCTATTTAATTAAACACCCTGACGGTGTTGATGGGCTCATGAAGCTGTTTTTTGGAGAAGATACTCGGTTAGTACAGCACGCGGCTTGGGTAGTTGGTACCTTGGGAGAACAAGCTCCATCGCTAATCACTCCCTTCTTTCCTGCTATGATCGACCGGATAAAACGAAAAGAGGCCAAAGTAGCTTTTAGAAGAAATGTCTTTCGGGTTATGCAATTTCAGCGCATTGACGAAGCCCTTTGGGGAGACGTATACGATCTGTGTATAGACATTCTCATGAATAAAACCGAACCAATCGCAGTAAAGGTTTTCGCTATGAGTACCGCATTAAATATTGTAAAGGAACTACCCGAACTAAAAAATGAATTGAAAATAGCTGTAGAAGATGTGGTAGAAAACGGTAGTAAAGGAGAAGTGAGTAGAGGACAGAAAGTACTGGCTGCCCTCTCCAAACTCTAATACAATTTACTTTTCATTGGCATAGCTTGCCTTTACCCACTGTGGAAATTGCTTCTTAAACTTCCTGACCTTTGGCACGGCTATGTTAATAATGTAAGGATTGCCGGGATTCAACTCATAGTAGTTTTGATGATAATCTTCTGCCAGCCAAAACTTGCCGTAAGGCTTCACTTCAGTTACAATCTTTTTTGCATACAAACCCGATTCATCCAATTGTTTAATGGTGCTTTCTACCGCTTTTTTCTGCTCTTCACTATGATAGAAAACTGCCGTTCTGTATTGTGCACCAATATCGGGCCCCTGCCTATTTAGCTGGGTAGGGTCATGGGTGGCAAAGAAAATATCCAGCAATTGTTGGTAGCTTATGGTTTCGGGGTCGAAGTAAATTTGTACGGCTTCAGCATGTGTGGTTTCACCATAACTTACCTGATAGTAGGTAGGGTTCTCTTCTTTCCCTCCGGTATATCCGGACACCACATCTTTCACACCTTCTACCCTCTCAAACACTGCTTCAGTACACCAGAAACAGCCTCCGGCAAATGTGGCTACTTCAAGGCCATCTTGTACCGATTGTAAATTAACGGCTGTTGAACCTTCTGTAGACGAGTGACACGAACTGATTGACAGGTTAAATAGTACCGAAAGTATAACCGTATAAAATGCTTGCATAACTTCTTAATTAGATTCGCTTCACTAACGCCTTGCTCATGGCAAAGGTTTTTAAATGAAGTCGGCTAACCTACTTTTCAGATCGGCCGGAGAGTAATTTACAGACTTTAGAGTTTTATTATCTCCTTTTCTGTAAACCAGAAAGTGCCCGTCAGACTCTTCTATATAGCTTTCTGTACCATCCTTTTCCAGATAGTGTTGCTGGGTGGCTCTGGCCTCTTCCATAGACTTGCAAGTCTTGCTCATGTTGGAACGCTGAACTTCATCGAACAATTCTTTAAACTTCTCTCCAAGCCCGAACTCCAAAATGGCTCCGCTCAATACATATTGTAAATCGCAGAGGGCATCGGCTACTTCAACCAAATCTTTATTGGCAATGGCCTCTTCTAATTCTTTTAATTCCTCTGCCAGGAGAGAAACACGCAATTGACAACGGCTAGCGTCTGGAATTTGTGGACTTGGTAATATCGGGTGTTTAAATGTTTTGTGAAATTCGGCTACGCTGTTGAGTGGTTTTGGTTCTTCCATAATTCAATAAAAAAGGCCTGATTTTTAGTTTCAGGCCAATGTTAATGATTTATTCTTTTCGTCTGAATTACTTCATGTCTTTTTTGAATACGGGAGGCTCTTCTCCTTTAGGTACAAAGATGAGGGCATCACTATTTATACAATACCTCAATCCCGTTGGAGCCGGACCATCATTAAATACATGTCCTAAATGCGATCCGCTTTTGCTATCTACCACCTCCCAACGCACCATGCCGAGCGTGGTATCTTTTACCAGTTTAATGGCACTATCATTTACAGGTTTCCAGAAACTAGGCCAACCGGAAAAGGAATTATACTTGGTTTCGGAAGAAAAAACAGGCTGCAAGGAAGCTGCAGAATAATATGTTCCTTCTTCATAAAACTTATTGTACTTGCCTGAACCTGCCAGTTCGGTACCTTTTTCTCTTAAAATGTAGTATTGCTCGGGAGTAAGTCTTTTTTTCCACTCTTCTTCAGAAAGCTGTATTTCATAGCCTTCCTTCTGCTTGCCTTTATCTTGTTTTTCCTGAACCGTACTGCTTTTTGCCGCGAAAAAACTAGTAATAAGAATCACCACCAAACCTGACAACAATATGACTTTTCCTTTCATGGTAATTTTTTGTTTCACTAACCACACATACGTATAAAAGGTTTGAACTGGTTTTACGAATCAGGAGAACTGTCTGCCAAATGATGTTTTAGTCATTAGTTCCTCGCGGTGGTTTTCGTCAGCATCTACCGTTACAGGGTGAAAATAAATGGTTGGCACTTTTTTCTTCTTCCAGGGGGCTAAGACAGAAAGTGCTTTCTTGGAAAGTTGATCAGACTTTAATTGGCTCTGTGCATGCAGCGGTTTGCTCTTATCGTACAATACCACAGAAGCACCATCTTCTTTTAACACACGCTTGAGCTCTTCGTAAGCTGCTGCCTGATCGGCCTTATCGTACTCATTGATATAATCGAACGAAAACAGGGCATTTACAGTATTGGCTTCAAAAGGCAAACAAGCCACATCGCACAACACAAGTTCTGTCCCCTGCTTTACATCCTTTTTAATAGCCAAAAGGCGGTCTAGCGAAAAGTCGATATGAACGTACGCATTAAACCTGGTGTTGAATACAAGATTGTGAATGGCATCAACATCATGTGTTACTACACTCATGAAACACTGCCCACTTTTGGGTAAGCGCGACTTCAACTGTAGTAATTGATCGTTGTCAAGCTTTTGACTATTCAAATCCTTTAGCATCGGCTCAGCTGCCTTCTCTTTACTTAGAACTTTGTAGGTATTGAAAAACTCTTCAGTGATATGCTCGGGAACCCTCATAAAAGGGTTTTTAGTTCTGTTCTTGGCAGTTATAGCTACATCCTTTTTAAGAAAGATAATGCCTTCAACAATGGGGTAAACATAAGTTTGGTTCTCCGTAATCAGTGCACTATCTACCGAACACTGTGCCTGAATTCCCAGATGAAAATAAAGCTCGTTGCGTTCAATTCTTTGATTTAACACGCTCAATTCATCCCGAGACATAAAGCGCAAAGGCTTTCGGGTATGTGGACATAAAAAGAAGTTACTCTCCAAACTCTCTATCACCGCCATTAATTACGTAGTTATTGTACCTACTGGATTACAATAACCCTACCACGCGAATAAAACACCCAAAAATGAGGAAAAACTAAGATTTGGCCAAGAACTAACTTCCCAAACTGGGAATTTAGTGGCATAAAAAAACCGGCAAGTGCCGGTTACTATTTTTTCATTATAAGTGATGTTTTCCCTGCTCGAACGGCACTTGAGTACATCAACTCCTTGCTAACCTCTGAAAGGTCGTTCAAATACTTTCGTATTTGAGCGGTGGTTTCTAGCGACCTCTTCTGAATCTTCTCTTCAGCATATTTAAGAATGATTCCCCCGATTTCTTTTGACTTCTTCATTTCCATTGTGAGTAATATGTTCAACTAATATTTAGGTAAAGTGTCCAACGTGTCGAATTAGTTGAGGCTACTATACTAACGTACTAAACCAAAATCTGTTTAGTTGCCTGTCTATTAAATATACAACTTTCAATGGCTATGCCCTAGTAACTGTTGTATCAAAGGCTAATAACTTTCCTTTTTTCTCTGAATTGGCGGATAATACTTTGCACATCGGGTGTGTCCGGATAACGCTGGATCACACTCTTAACATCGCTTATTGTCTCAAACGAAAATTGGGTTTCAGCAAATCCGAAGCCCAAATACCTTCCTTCTTCTACCAATACAACAGCCACCTCTTCCCTATCCCGGCCTTTGCCTAAAATGCAATAGCTTTCCCGGCTTACCATCAATGAAGATAGCGCTCGTTGAAACCTCTCCTTCAGCTCGTTTTCCGAGGCTTCATCGAAGCTGTAGCCATAGTAGTTGAGCAATGACTCCGGCAAACCACAATGTTCGGGTTGCAACCCGTGTGTTTTTACAAACTGAATTAAAAAACTCCGGGCTTTATCGAACGATGGAAAAGTTTGCACAGGCTGTAGCCCTTTCTGAACCTTGCCAATAGCCAGTCGGTTAATGCCCGCACCATCGGTGTAATGATACATTCCAAACTTAGGCGCAGGAAACTTTTGGGCTTTGTTAAAGGGAGGAAAAAGGCGCTTGATCTCATAAGACTCTTTTAAGAAGGCGATCAATTCATCGCCACAAACCTCATAACTCACTTGTCTGATTTTGTCCTTAAGCTGCTGTTTGTAAATGACATCGGTGCTGCTAAAGTGCGTTCGTACCCTCTTTTTAATATTGTTGGCCTTACCTACATAAAGCACTTTGCCATGATGATCGTGGAAATAATAAACTCCCGTAGTTTCGGGCAATACCTCAAAAGATTCACGGTCGAGGTTAGGTGGCAAATCGGCCTCTTTGCTGGTTTTCTTTAAAAAGAAGTCGATTTCACCCTTTTCATTGGCCAATATTTTATCCATCAATATAGCCGTTGCCCTGGCATCGCCCATGGCCCGGTGACGCGCTTCATTTTTTATACCAAAGTGATCGCATAACCTCCCCAGGCTGTACGACTTAAGCCCTGGAAATACTTTTCGCGATAGCCGAACGGTGCAGAGTTTAGGCATTGAAAAGTTGGCTCCTAACTCCTGAAATTCCTTTTTAATAAAAGAGTAGTCGAAATTGACATTGTGTGCTACAAAAATGTGTCCCTCTAATAGCAGGTGTATGTCTTTGGCTACCTCGTAGAACCTGGGAGCATCAGCCACCATTTCATTATCTATGCCGGTGAGCGCGGTTATGTTGGATGGAATATGCTGTTCAGGGTTAAGTAAAGTTTGGTATTCATCTACCACACGCTTGCCATCGTGAATAATAATAGCTATCTCAGTTATTTTTCCATGAGCAGCCGAACTTCCCGTTGTTTCAATATCCACAATAGCATACATGCTTTCAAATTAAAACGAGTTGTACAAGTATTCCAGCAGATTGAAATAAAAGATTTATGGAGCGGTGTACTTTATATTAAAGCGGGCTTTAGAGCTGAAATATTCGTTAGGTTAGAGACCTTGTGGTAACTATATTGAATTTCTATGGCACAACGTTGGGTTAAGAAAGCCTCCGGAGAGGTGGTAGAATTCAGGGAAGAAAAGCTCAGGCAATCCCTTTTTAATTCTGGTGCATCGGAAGAGTTAATAGTACGTATTCAGCAGAAGATCGACCAGGAACTCACAGAGACAACTACTACGCGGGAGATTTACAAAAGAGCCTACCAACTGCTGAGAGCGTCCAGTTCTAAATTAGCAGGCAAATACAAATTAAAAACAGCCATTCTAGAGTTGGGCCCTTCGGGCTATCCCTTTGAGCGCTTTATGGGCAAGTTGTTTGAATATCAGGGGTTTGATGTAGCTGTGGGCATTGAAATGAACGGACGTTGTCTTAGCCATGAGGTAGATATATCGGCAAAGAAAGATGGCCTGTGGATTATTGGAGAGTGCAAACACCATAGCAATCCGGGCTACAAATCTGATGTTAAAACACCGCTCTATGTACACTCTCGCTTCAACGACATAGTAAATGGTTTAAAACCTGATAATAAGCGTCAAAAATTCGAGTGCTGGATTATGACCAACACCCGGTTTACCAGCGATGCAGAGCAATATGCCGGTTGTTATGGTCTAAGACTTTTGGCCTGGGACTATCCCGGCAAAGGGAATCTTAGAGAACGCATAGAGCTCTCTGGGCTCTATCCAATTACCTGCCTCTATAGCCTTACAAGAAAAGAAAAAGAGACCTTGTTGGCCGATAACATTGTGCTGTGCCGGGAGCTCATAGAAAACCCGGAACTGCTGGCGCCCATCGACAAGAGAAAACATGCCAAAATCCTCAATGAATCAGGAAATCTCTGCAGCGACTAACTATCTATTATGGAACGCTTTAATAATGAAGCTAAGAACCACCACCAAAATGCAACCGAAAGCATTGTACCATAAGAAGCCCATGGTTAATAGCCCTGCCTTTCCCTCAATATTTAGATAGTGTACCAATATGACCACTACCTGGGCAATTATGGCGGCATAAAAAACCGCATTGCTTTTTACAGATTTAAAGAAGAAGGCTACCACAAAAATACCTAATACAATAGGGTAAAACAGAGAGCCAATGAGGTTTACGGCCTGTATAAGGTTTTCGAACAAATTGAGGGTTGAGGCAAAAATAATGGCCAGCACACCCCACGCCAAAGTAAACAGCTTAGAGTTCTTCAGATACTTCTCGTCTGTCGCCTCTTTGTTGACTACACGCTTATACAAGTCTATGGTAGTGGTAGAACCAAGAGCATTCAGTTCAGAAGAAGTAGAAGACATGGCTGCAGAGAAAATAACGGCAAACAGCAGCCCTACCAAGCCTACAGGCATGGTGTTCATCACAAAATTCATGAAGATGTAGTCCTTATCATTCGTTTCCCGGCCGGGAAGTGCCTGAGCAATAAGTTTCTTCGCCTCGTTTCTCAGTGTATCGCTGGCTCCTTGTAATCTGTTTAACTCGTGCTGTGCGGTTTCAATCAGCACCTCGTTTTTGGTAGCCACTGCTTCGGTTAGATCATTTACCAATTGCTTTTTCTCCTCGAATAACTGAGTGTATTCTTGTTCTACTGAAGTAAACGCTCCTCCAAACTCCTCACTTTCCACCACCTCTGCCCTTATGGCTTCATTGAAAAAAATCGGTGGCTGATTGTATTGGTAATACACAAAAACCATTACTCCTATAAAGAGTATGACAAACTGCATAGGCACTTTTAGTAGCCCGTTCATCATTAAACCCATGCGGCTTTCTTTAAGGGTTTTGCCGGAAAGGTAGCGTTGCACCTGCGATTGGTCTGTACCAAAGTAGGACAGAAACAGAAACACAGCTCCTGTCATACCCGACCAAAAATTGTAACGATCGGCCGGATCGAATTCAAAGTTTACCACGTTCAGTTTCCCCATCTTACCGGCTACATGCAGCGCATCTGAGAAGCCCACATTGCCGGGCAAGGAGGTAATAACCATTATACCCGCAATTACCATTCCCCCCATCATTACAGCCATTTGCTGCTTCTGGGTCTGTGTTACGGCCTTGGTACCTCCAGACACTGTATACAAGATTACCAACAGGCCGATCACAATAGTAGTTACTTGCAAAGGCCACCCCAGCAAAGCACTGAGGATTATTGAAGGTGCATAAATGGTAATTCCGGCCGCAAGCCCTCGTTGAATTAAGAAAATGGAAGCTGCAAGCAAACGGGTCTTCAGGTCGAATCGCCCTTCCAGATATTCATAAGCCGTATAAACTTTAGCCTTATAGTAGATAGGAAGAAAGAAAATGGAGATGATGATCATGGCCACCGGCAATCCAAAATAAAACTGAACAAAGCGCATACCATCGGTATATGCCTGCCCCGGAGTACTTAAAAAAGTAATGGCACTGGCCTGCGTAGCCATTATGGAGAGGCCAATAACCCACCACTTGGTGTCATTGCCGCCTCTCAGGTAACCCTCTACGCTCTTTTCACCACGTGTCTTCCAAATCCCATAAGCCACAATAAAAAACAGTGTTCCAAACAGAACTATCCAGTCAATTTCCTTCATGAGTAGCTAATCGTCAAAAAATAAAACAAGGCAATAAGTATGGCCAGTACGGTCAATACAAAGGCATAAACGCCTGGCCAACTTCTAAAAAACAGGAAACGTACTTTTTCCCCTTCTGGAAGATTTTCGCTCATTATTGTTTGTTTTCAACCGATTTCAAAGATGTCGGACGGGGCTTATCCTGTCCCAAAGAAATCATGTTCGTAAAAATTCTAAATGCTCCCGGCACTCCTGCAGGAAGTTCTCTAAACCAGGAATAGCCTGTATATACAAAATAGCCCTCACCATATTGAGTTACCAGAAGACCTCCGTTCTTGGGCGTCTCTCCCGGGTCGTTGGAAGAGAGAATGGCTGTGTAACGTTCGTCCCATTGATTAGGGAAATATAAACCTCTCTCTTGCACCCAGCCTTCAAAGTCTTTGGAAGTGATCTTATTCGGGCCATTGATAATGGGATGGTCTTCAGCTAAAATCCGTACTTCTGCTCCTTCTACCGTCACTCTATCGCGGGAAATACTGAAAGGATAAGGTCCAATGGCCGGTTGATCTCTCATTTGGGTATTGTATTGGGTAATTACCGTACCCCCGGCTTCAACAAATTTCATTAGTTCAGGCTGAATGAAATTCATTCTGTCTATGGTATTATATGCTCTTATACCCACAATCACCGCATCATAATTTAAAAGCGTTGAGGCTGTAATTTTTTCCGGATCTAGTATGTCTACTTTATAACCCACTTGTTCCAGACTGGCGGGGATGTCGTCTCCCGAACCCATAATATAGCCAATGTATTGCCCCTTCTTCTGTAGATTGAGTTTCACAATTTTCACCCGGCTCTCAGGAAAAATTGTTTGTACCGGAATATGCGGATAGTCAATTACTTTAATCGATCGGTTATAGACCTTTCCGTTATACGAAGCTTCGACAGTCAAATAAGCCTCTGAAGCTTCTTTTGGCGGAAGAATCTCTATCTCAAACCGTTGTTCATCGCCTTTATTTTTAAGTGAATAAGAAAAACTGGTGGCACTGGCCTTCCAGCCTTGGGGCAGTTTAATATTTACTTCACCGGCAATATTGGCTTTGCCGGCCTTCACAAGCACCTCTACACTTTTCGCTTCTTCGTCAGGAAACATCAATACGCTTGCATCCATAGAAACAAACACCGGAGGAGTTACTACAAATGGTCGATATACTTCTCCATCTACCCGATCATTTTCTTTATAAACCACCGGCATTTCCATGCGAAGCGGGGTTTCGTCAATAGTGAGATGGAAAACAGCGGTAATAGTAGCAGGGTTTTCCGGCAGGCCTCTCAGGAGTTGCTCATCTACCACATACATACCCAGCTTGGCTTCTTTCTTCAGCCAATATGGTTGAGATATCGGTTGATTTATAGTGAGTTGAGTTTCTGTGGTAAGCAACTGATTATTGTTCAAAGGCTTCTCAACACTAATCACATGACTATTTCCTTTAAAACTAACCTGGTTTAATAACACATTGGCAGCCGAACGATTAATGGCTTCAATGGTTAATTCCAAAGACTCTCCCGGAGTGGCTGAGTAGTCTGCGACCCGAGCTTCAAGAAATAGTCCCAGGGCCCCTTTAATTAGGAAATCAACCTCCTTGAGTTTCTGCTCTCTCCAATAATCATCTTTGAGAGTTTCTATTTGTTTTCTGATTTGAACGAGTTGGGGAATTATGGAAGATGGGTTTTCCATATCAAACCCTGCATTGGCTTTGGCTACCATTTTACCAATGATTTCTCCTCCTTCTACTCTAGACCATGTTTGATCGATGTTAGCAAATATATCTGCTTTGGGCAGTGCACCTTTCCAGTGCATTAAGTACTCTTTCAGTTCTCCTCTTCTTCCGGTGCTTCCAAAGCCTTGAGATTTATGCTGACTCCTACTTAAGGCAGAAATCTCATCGTACGACAGGCCTAACAATTCATTATATGCGCCCAGATCCAGCTCAAAATAACCTTGCTCATCGGCATGATCTGAACTAAAGCCACCACCAAAATTATAGGTGTTCCAGTAGAGTCCCTTTGGTTGCCATGGTTCTACATACTTCAGTTGCTCAGGATATACGGTAGGGTCTGCTGCCTTATCGAATGCCTCTTGCGCCAGCAAAGCCGATGCAGTATGGTGGCCATGCATTCTCCCACTATTATCTCTGGCCGTATCGAAACGAGTAATGATCACATCCGGCCTAAATTTTCTGATGTTCCAGATTACATCGGCAAGCACATCTTCTTTGTCCCAAATGGTAAATGTTTCGTCCGGATCTTTAGAGAAACCAAAATCATTTGCTCTGGTAAAGTACTGCTCACCACCATCGGTTCTGCGAGCCGCCAAAAGTTCTTGAGTCCGTATTATGCCCAGATATTCACGAATTTCAGTACCAATCAGGTTTTGGCCTCCATCGCCACGGGTCATGGCCAGATAGGCGGTGCGCAGCTTCTTTTCGTTGGCCATATACGCAATAAGGCGTGTATTTTCATCGTCTGGATGAGCGGCCAGGTACATAACTGACCCTAGTACTTCTAATTTGTTTAAGGCTTGTTTAAGCTCTGCGGCATTGGGCTTTTTAGGTGCCTGAGCATGTACATGGGCTGTGCTCAGGAAGAATAAAAACCCTATCAGGCAGCGTATGTTAAATCCCATTGGTTTTTCTTTAATGGATTGATGTACGAACCCGAATATATGAAGTTGTGAAAAATCCACCGCTGGGAGTTTCTTAAGCGGTGGATTTTAATGAAATTTTATACGGCCGCCAGGGCTGCACTGTAGTTGGGCTCCTGCCCTATTTCTGGCACCTGCTCTGTATACTTTACTTTACCCTCTTCGTCTAACACAATGATTACCCTGGAGTTGAGCCCTGAGAAGGCTCCTTCGGCAATTTTAAGTCCCATATCTTCGGCAAACTCAGGGGTTCTGAAGTCTGAAGCTACGGTTACATTTTCAATTCCTTCGGCACCGCAAAAACGATTAAGCGCAAAAGGTAAATCTTTAGAAACACAAAGCACTGCTGCATTACTCAGCTTAGCTGCTTCTTCATTGAATTTTCTCACCGAAGCCATGCAAACTCCGGTATCTATGCTAGGGAAGATATTGAGTATAACCTTCTTACCCTTAAAATCGGCAAGTTGAACAGCCGACATATCGTTTTTAACAAAGGTGTAGTTTTTTACCGGTGTGCCAATTGCTGGCAGCTCTCCGTTGGTGTGAGTTTCTTTACCACCAAGTGTAATTTTTGCCATGTTCAGTTTTTGTTTAAAGTTACGCCAATCCAACATGGCAAATTAAAAATATGTTTAAAAGAAATAGCCCTGAAAAGAATAGAGGCCTACCCTTGCGAGTAGACCTCCGATCAAAACTCAAAACAACACTTTATCTTCTGAAATAGACCGTATTACAAAAGTCTACTAAGCTGGAATCGTCTAATCTATCTTCTACTGAATAACTCAACACAAGGTCTCCGTAGTCCAATCTACCCGTCCCTTGAATGACATATCCGTCAATTATTTGTCGTGGAATGGTCAGGCGGTCGCCATGAACATCGGCAAACACTTCAATATCGGCAGCATAGAAATTTCTTATATACACCACATTGCTGTACGGATCGGCCTCTTTTATTATTCTCACATTGTATTTGGTGAGTACATCATAGGTTTCACTGTATTCCTCTACAGTGTACCTTCCTGTAAAATTATCGCGCGGATCGTAGGGTGCCTCAATCACTACTACATCGCAACTGGCAAACAAGATTAAAACCGATAGAATGAGTAAACCTTTTTTCATTTTGACCTCCTTTTGGTTGATGTTATAAGTGGATTTTCCAAAATGATGCCAAAAATGCCAAGGCATAAAAAAAGCCTCCCACCGGGAAGCTTTAACATATTGATAATTAATTATTTAGACTAGGCTATATTTGTGTATACGGCCTGTACATCATCATCTTCTTCCAGTTTATCGAGCATTTTTTCAATTTCTTCAAGTTGCTCATCACTGAATTCTACCGGACTCGTTGGGAAACGCTTGAGGGCAGCATTCTTAACGTCTATACCAAGTTCTTCCAGTGCTTCCTGCAGGGAACCAAAGTTGGTATAATCAGCATAGGCGTATACGGTGGTTACATCGTCATCGTCAGTATGCGATTCAATTTCTTCAAGACCTGCATCGATGAGTTCCAGCTCAAGTTCCTCTAAATCCATATCGTCTTTTTTGAGGAATTCGAAAACAGCCTTTCGGGCAAACATAAACTCGAGTGAACCATTAGGCACCAGGCCTCCTCCGGCCTTATTGAAATAAGATTTTACATTGGCAACGGTTCTGTTTTGGTTGTCCGTAGCGCATTCTACAAATACCAGCACACCATGGGGGCCTTTGCCTTCATAGTTAATCTCCATGTAGTCTGCTACATCTTTGCTTGTAGCCCGTTTTATGGCCGCATCGATGTTGTCCTTAGGCATATTCTGAGCCTTGGCATTTTGAATAGCAGTACGCAAAGAGGCGTTCATGTCCGGGTCTGAGCCTCCCTCTTTTGCTGCCATGGTTATGGCTTTGGCCAGTTTAGGAAAAATTCGGGACATCTTGTCCCACCGTTTCATTTTAGCGGCTTTTCTATATTCAAATGCTCTTCCCATGGATACGTTTTTAAAACCGCTGCAAAAATAAAAAGTCTGATGAATAGCGCATCCACCACTAGTTGAAATTTCTTTGGATTGGTATTATCTTCTACTTAATGAGAACTTATGCTACCTATAACCAGGGTGCTGCTAATGGCCATCATGATGGCAGCCTGAATTTCGCGTATGCTCTTGTTGATAACCCGGCTTATGCCCACGTCTTTTGTTACTTCTCTAATTTTAGCTCGTATGGATTTATAGTCGTCCTGATCGCGAAATGCTTCCTGGGTTAGATCTGTGGCATCTATTAGGCTAAGGAGCATAAGGTCATGTGGTTCTACATTGGCCTCATCATTTATTACATCGTCTAGCCGTTTTCTTACCTTGCTTTCAGGCGACAAGTCGGCCGTTGGGTATTGTTCTGTAGGAATGATCCAAAGAATCTTATGCTCTTCTCTTCTGAGTATTCCTTTATTAATCAGGTGCTGGAGGGTATCGTCTTTAATTTCGCCCGTCTTTTCGGCCAACTCTTTCAGGCAATCTTTGAGAATCGGACTTTTGAGCTGGCTGACCACATCGATAACTTTATTCAACGCAATCTCTGGCTCATAGGCATTGTCTGTAAGAATAATGCGCTCACCGTCAATCTCTACCTTTCCGCGCACTGCCAGTTCTAAAAGACTTGCCCCGGCAAATCCATAATTGAGTCGGGTTGAGTCTATGACAAACTTCCCCTTCTCATCGTCTAGAGCCAATAGCAGATACTCTTCCAGTAGATTAAGTTTCATAAGCTTTTGGTTAAATCCGAAGATACCAAAAGCTTATGTTAAACTTCAAAGAATTGTGGGTTTTGATATTCTATTGTTCTGAAAAGCAACTTAAATAATTGTGCTAATCCCTGCTTGAATGTTTTGTTGAGAGCATGAGTCTTCTCCATCTGCAATATAATTGGCCACAAAATCGCCAACTCTATCGGTAGAATAACCATCATTTCGGGCCAAATCAGCCGTTACCATACCGTGCCGAAGTGAGGCACTTACAGCTTGTCTTACCTCTATGGCCTCATCGATAAGGTTTAGATGATCGAGCATCATAGCCGCTGAAAGAATAGTGGCTAATGGGTTGGCAATGTTTTTCCCAGCAGCTTGAGGGTAAGAGCCATGAATGGGTTCGAACATGGCTGTTTTGTCTCCAACTGAAGCAGAAGGTAAGAGCCCCAGCGACCCGCCAATAACACTGGCCTCATCAGAAATAATATCACCAAACATATTCTCAGTTAGAATCACATCGAACTGCTTAGGATTTTGAATCATTTGCATGGCTGCATTGTCAACAAACATGCATTCAAGGGAAACATCGGGATAATCTTTAGCCACTTCATTGACACGCTCTCTCCAAAGCCGTGAGGTTTCCAATACATTGGCTTTGTCTACAAGGGTGACGTGCTTTTTTCGGTTTTGAGCCGACTGGAAGGCCAGATGCGCAATGCGATCTATTTCATAATTGGAGTAAGTACAGTGATCGAAAGCACCATCTTCTGTTCTTCCTTTTTCTCCAAAATATATACCTCCCGTCAACTCTCTATAAACAACTATATCAACACCTTTAATTTTTTCTGTCTTTAGTGGAGACATATGCAACAGGCTATCATAGGCTGTTACAGGTCTAATATTGGCATAAAGCCCAAGACTCTTTCTCAGTTTCAGAAGTCCTTGTTCGGGACGCACTTTGGCCTTGGGGTCATTGTCATATTTGGGATCTCCAATGGCTCCAAAAAGAAAAGCATCACTTCGCTCGCAAATGGCCAGTGTCTCATCGGGCAGAGGGTTGCCTGTATGGTCTATAGCCACAGCTCCTACATGCCCATAGGCATAGGTAAACTTATGACCATATTTTGCACAAACAGCATCCAACACTTTTATAGCCTCAGCTATTACTTCGGGGCCAATACCATCGCCAGGTAAAACTCCAATATTCTTCTTCACTCCCATCTTATATTACCTTTGAAGAGGCCTCATAGGCCTCAATTTCCTCTTTAATACTTACTAAAAAATCTATGTCGTCATAACCATTCAAGAGGCATTCCTTTTTATATGCGTTCACCTCAAATGTCTCTGCTTTATCATCAAAACTAATGACCTGTTCTGGCAGATTTACGGTTACTTGAAGGGCAGGATTTTTCTTAATGGCCTGTAATAAATCACTTAGAAAGGCATCTGAAACCTGAACAGGCAGTAGCCCGTTGTTGAGGGCATTTCCTTTAAAAATATCTGCAAAAAAACTAGACACTACCACTCTGAAGCCATAATCGTATAGAGCCCAGGCCGCATGTTCTCGTGAGGAACCACAGCCAAAGTTTTTGCCCGCTACTAATATTTCACCAGAGTAGGTAGAATCGTTCAGCACAAAATCGGCTTTGGGTTCATTACCTTTCTCATAGCGCCAATCTCTAAACAGGTTTTCTCCAAAACCCTCTCTATTGGTGGCTTTTAAAAATCTGGCCGGAATAATCTGATCGGTATCTATGTCTTCTATAGGCATTGGTACTGCCGTTGAAGTAACTTTTACAAACTTTTCCATGTTAGTTGAGGTGTTTAGTGATGTCTACAATTTTTCCCTCAATAGCCGTAACAGCGGCTACCAAAGGACTGGCCAAAAGTGTTCTGGCTCCCGGGCCCTGCCTGCCTTCAAAATTTCGGTTTGAAGTAGATACACAATAGGCCCCGGCCGGCACCTTATCTTCATTCATTCCGAGGCATGCACTGCAGCCCGGCTCTCTTAACTCGAAACCGGCTTCTTCTAATATTTTATCCAGTCCCTCAGCCTTTGCCTGTTTTTCTACCTGCTTAGACCCTGGCACAATCATGGCATTGACATTGGAGGCCTTGCGCTTTCCTTTCACATAGTTTGCCACTATTCTAAGGTCTTCTATTCTGGAGTTGGTACAACTGCCTATAAATACATAATCTATAGGTTTTCCGAGTAGACTCTCTCCGGCCTGAAAGCCCATATATTTGAGTGATTTATTGAAGCTTTCCTCTCCGGCTTCGGCCAGCCTATCTGGTATAGCTGATGTGATTTTAATGCCCATACCCGGGTTGGTGCCATAGGTAATCATGGGTTCTATGTCTTCTGCCGGAAAATTATATTCCTTGTCGAAAGTAGCTCCTTCATCAGAATAGAGTGTGCTCCAATAATCCAGAGCTCTCTCCCACGCCTCTCCTTTAGGGGCAAACTCTCGTCCATGAATGTAGTCGAATGTCGTTTCGTCTGGGGCTATCATTCCCCCTCTGGCACCCATTTCTATACTCATGTTGCAGATGGTCATTCGAGCTTCCATGGAGAGTGAACGGATGGCAGATCCGGCATACTCTACAAAGTAACCTGTTCCTCCGGCCGCTGTAAGTTTAGAAATGATGTACAGAATAATGTCTTTGGCATACACGCCTTTATTGAGCTTTCCATCTATAGTAATACGCATGGTTTTGGGCCTGGACTGTAATAAACACTGGCTCGCCATTACCTGAGCCACCTGGCTTGTGCCAATACCAAAAGCTATAGCCCCGAAAGCACCATGGGTAGAGGTGTGGGAATCGCCACAAACCATCGTTCTACCAGGAAGCGTAATTCCCAACTCCGGACCAATTACATGAACTATTCCCTGAAAAGGGTGCCCCAGACCGTAGAGCGTTACGTTGTGTTTTTCACAATTATTAATCAAGGTATCTACCTGATGCCTGGAAAGGGCCTCTTGAATGGGTAAATGCTGATCTTTGGTGGGCACGTTGTGGTCGGGAGTTGCCACCATCTGATCTTTTCTAAATAAGGTGAGTCCTCGCTTTTCGATCTCTGAAAAAGCCTGCGGACTGGTTACTTCATGAATCAGGTGCCTGTCTATATACAGTACATCTATTCCTCCTTCAAGGCTTTTCACCACATGGGCGTCCCAAACCTTGTCAAACAATGTTTTTGCCATAGTATTAAACCGCTACCTTTTGTCTATACTCTACAATTTGGTGTAAATCTTCGTCTTCTACTTCTTTTTTATCATCTGCCACCCGTAGAAATTCTGCATAAACCACATCTAACTCATCTCGGGTGAGCTCATAGCCCAGATTTTTCATTCTGTAGGCCAGAGCCGCTCGGCCACTTCGGGCGGTAAGCACAATAGAAGAATGGTCTACGCCTACGTCAAGCGGATTGATGATTTCATAGGTCTCGCGATTCTTGATCACTCCGTCCTGATGAATTCCCGAAGAATGCGCGAAAGCATTGGCACCGACAATGGCCTTATTGGGCTGTACGGGCACACGCATGGTTTCTGATACATAGCGCGAAATGGCGTTGAGCTGGCGAGTATCAATATCGGTGAACTTGTTCAGGTCCGGATGTTGACGAAGTACCATAACCACCTCTTCCAAAGCCGTATTTCCGGCTCGTTCGCCAATACCATTTATCGTACACTCAATCTGCGTGGCACCGTTCAATACTCCTGCAATAGAATTGGCAGAGGCCATACCCAAATCATTATGGCAGTGGGTAGACAAGGTGACCTTGTGTACTCCTTTCACATTTTCTCGGAGGTATTTGATTTTGGCCCCGTATTCTTCTGGTAAGCAATATCCGGTGGTATCGGGAATGTTGAGTACCGTGGCTCCAGCCTTAACTACCTGCTCGCAAACAAACGCAAGGAATTCATTGTCTGTTCTGCCGGCATCTTCAGCATAGAACTCCACATCTTCTACATACTTCTTGGCCAGTGAAACTGCAGCCACAGCTCTTTCAACAACCTTTTCGCGGCTGGTGCGCAGTTTATGTATCACATGGGAGTCTGAGGTACCAATACCGGTATGAATCCTTGGCCTTTTAGCTTTCCTAAGTGCATCGGCAGCGGTTACAATGTCTTTTTCTACCGCCCGGCTCAACCCGCAAACGGTTGCATTCTTAACCACATCAGCTATAGCCTGTACCGAATGAAAGTCACCCGGACTAGAAATAGGAAAGCCGGCTTCGATAACATCTACCCCCAGAGCTTCCAGTCGCTTAGCTACCTCAATTTTTTCCGCAGTATTGAGTTTACAGCCAGGCACTTGTTCGCCATCTCTAAGGGTTGTATCAAAGATTTGTATTTTTTGTTGATCCATCGTTTATTTGGTCTCAGTTCTTTGCTTCAATTCATATTATTCTCTCTAAAATTGAAGTTAGATAACCGATGAAACCGCACCATAAGAGATGGTAGATGTTCTACTATTTCTAATTCGGGTAATAGCTTGTTTTTATACTGTAAATCAATTAGTTACACCCTTTTGAATTACAATGGCTAAAGCAAAGAATGATGCCCTCTTCGAATTGATAAAATCTCTTACTCAAACTGAAAAGAGACACTTTCGATTGTATGTAAAACGCAGCGGAAACACGAGCGATGTTAAGTTCATAAAACTGTTCGATGCTATGGACGGCATGAAAAGTTATGACGATACTGAAATTCTTGAGAGGGTACCCAGCATTAAAAAAGCTCAGCTATCTAATCAGAAGGCTCATCTCTACCGCCAAATTCTTGGAAGTTTGAGACTATACCATATCGGTCAGAATCTCGACATTCAGTTGAGGGAATTACTAGACCATGCCAAGGTGCTTTACAATAAGGGGTTTTATAAGCAGGCTCTTAAAATGCTCGACAAGACCAAGCAAATGGCCAAAGAGAGTAGGCACTTTACCATAGCCTTGGAGGTAATGGAGTTTGAGAAGCAAATAGAATCTCAGTTCATTACGCGCAGTATAGACAACCGTGCCGAAGAACTGACTTCAGAAGTGGTTGAAACCACTGAGATTGTTCGTTCTAGCCACCAACTGTCTAACCTTACGCTCAATCTTTACAGTCTCTTTCTGCAAAAGGGCTACGCCAAAAACCAAGAGGAGTTCGATCAGGTGAGCCAATATTTCTTTAGTCACTTGCCCAAAGTAAACTTCGAACACCTCACCTTTTATGAACAACTCTATTTCTATCAGGCACATGTCTGGTTCAACAAGATTGTACAGAACTTTCCGAATGTCTACAAACACTCCTTGGCTTGGGTAAAACTATTTCAGGAAACTCCGGAAATGATTGTGAAACAACCGGTACATTATATAAAAGGTTACAGAAACCTTTTGGGAGCACTTTTTCAGCTAAAGTACTATTCAAAGTTTTGCCAGGTTTTAGCTGAAGTAGAAGCACTGAGCAAGGATAAAAACATAGTGCAGAATCTAAATACTGAAGTTCTGGTGTTTCAATTTCTCTATGTCTCCAAAATCAACAAGTATTTTATGGAGGGCAACTTTGCGGAAGGTGTAAAGATTATTCCCGAATTGTTAGAGAAACTGGAGCTGTATAAGTCTATGCTTGACCCCGAGCGAGTTCTTATCATCTACTATAAAATAGCTTCGCTTTACTTTGGAAATGGCAATTACAGAAAGGCTATATATTACCTAAACCAAATCATTCATTTTCAAGATGTTAAAATAAGAGAAGATATACATTGCTTTGCTCGTATACTCAATCTGATTGCCCATTTCGAAGACGGTCAGGATTTCCATCTGGAATATCAAATTAAATCTACTTTTCAGTTCATTGGTAAGATGAATCAACAACAGGCAGTACAAAAAGAGATTATTAGCTTTTTGAGAATTACCGGAAAAATAACCCCGGACCAGTTAAGAGATGAATTTGTAAAGTTGTATAAGAGGCTACTACCGCTCAACGAGGACATTTATGAAAGACGGCCATTCTTCTATTTAGACATTCTTTCTTACCTGGAATCTAAAATTGAGAACAGACCGGTACACTTGGTTATTCAGGAGAAATTTGAAGGACTGAAGTGATGTACCATGTTTGGTTGGCGATTATATGACTTCCATAGGAAGGAATCAGTAATCATCACCCACAATTAGTTTTAAACATCCGGGAATCACTTCTACGCTTACCTCTTTGGTTTCTCCCATTAGTTCACCATCAATTTGAAAGAATCTTGGTTCATTGAGGGTTACTTTTACTTTACTCGCCTGGTACACCTCGCAATAGGATGCGGCATCGTCAATATGTTCAAAAAACTGTCCGGCAAGCCCCGGTATGCTAAGGCTTCGCAAAACATAAACCTCAAAGATGCCATCATCTAATTTCCCAATGGTATTCAGAACAGCTCCGGTTCCGTACCTTCTTGCGTTGGCAAAGGCCACCATGTGGCCTTCTTCAACAACGGTTTTATCGCCAATCTTTAATGTGGCCTCAAATTTTTCCAGATTCAGAAGTTGACTCGTCACTCCTTTGGCATAACCTAAAAACCCGCGCCTCTCCCCTTCTTCAAACTCCTTTACAAGGCCTGCATTAAGTCCCACATCGCTAATGTGCAAACCATAATCTTTACCATTGAACAGCAGCATATCAGCTGCTATCGTTCGCCCATTCAAAATGAGATCAAGAGCATCAGGAAGTGCTTCGGGAAAACCAATGTCTGTGGCCATGCCATTGGCCGATCCGGCTGGCAGTATACCCAGAGAAATACCTTTGTCAATAAGCACTTTTGCACATAACATCACCGTTCCATCGCCTCCCACCGCAACTACGGTATCGGGCACAAAAGCCTCAATGCATTGGTTCAGCTTTTCTTCATCAGCTTCGCCCGTAGTCTCCCACTTTTCTATGGAAAGTTCCAAACCTTCTGCCCACTCATCGATTTGTTTTATATACTCCGTTTTGTCTTTGTCGCCAGAAATGGGGTTAATTACAAACAGTATCTTGTTCATTGCTAACGCTTAAACGAATAAAATTAAATGATTTCCGAACATCCGAAATGGAGCTCCTATAAACAAGCACCTATACGGGGAAATTCTTTTCAAAGATGGTGGAAAAGCCGTTTTCGATATGTCGATTATCCGTTTGTTCTGGCGTATCGAGGTTTTGGAAATGCTGAAAAGTGCTATGTACAAGGGCATGTATTTAAAGGAATGGCACTGCGGAATCCCGGGAAGCACACATCTGTTTGGAAAAACATTATCGCGCTACTTAAAATGTTTTTGGTTTCTACTATTGCAGACGCCAAAGTAGAACTTACGCTTAATGATAAAACGTACTGTTGCCGAAGTAATGAACAGGGCCTTTTTGAGTTTGAGATTGAAAATCATGGTTTAGGTCAGGGATGGCATAGCGCAGAACTCAGACTGGCAGATGAATTGGTAGATGGTCAGGAAGAGGTGAAAGTTTCCACAGAAATTCAAATTTCCACACAAAGCGAACTCATTTTCATTTCTGATATTGATGATACATTTCTGGTATCTCACGTCACTCAAAAGCCGAAGAAACTCTACACACTGCTCACCAACAATGCTGAAACACGCCAGCCGGTAAAGGGTGCTGTGGAGTTTTACAAAGCCCTTAAAACAGGAGGTAGCCAGAAAGAAAATCCGTTCTTCTATGTTTCGAGCAGCGAATGGAATTTGTACGAATTTCTAGTACAGTTTATCAAGGTCAATGAATTGCCCAAGGGTGTATTGCAACTCAAACAGCTAAAAACGGGCTTTCTCGATTTCTTTAAATCAGGTTATGGTAGCCATTCACATAAGCTCGACAAAATAGAACGAGTTCTTCAACTTTATCCGACAAAGCAATTTGTACTGCTTGGTGACAATGGACAGCACGACCCTCTGATTTACAAGGAGATAGCTGAAGAAAACCCAGACAGAATCAAAGCGGTTTATATAAGGGGAGTCAAGTCCAGACATTGGGATGAAACTCAGAGTATCCTGCAAGAAATTGAGTCAATCGGTACGGCTTGTTGCCAGTTCAGGCATAGCCAACAGGCTTTTGAGCATGCCCAGTCTATTGGGTTGATCAGCACTTGAGAAAGGTGCTTTCCGTGCAGGGCACATCTCTAAAATCCTGCCAAACGATGTTTGCACGGACACTCCTCCTTGGCGAAGGAGGTTGGGAGGATTGGCTTTTCAAGTAATGAAATATGGTTGTTCTAATCCCCCTAGCCCCCTTTTCAAAAAAGGGGGAATGGCCTCTGCTAGATTCAAGAGCCACATACTTGAGCCACCTGCTAACTATTCTATTTACTTTAAACTCGGCTACTACAATACCCGTCTGACCTTCGGTACTGATGGGGCTTTCCGTCAGCACCAAAGGTCAGACGGAAAAAACAAAACTGACAGCGCAACTATTCTATGAACATTCCTAGGAAGTTCTTTTCAGAAGGTTCTTAAAGTCTGCATACTCGTTGCTCATTTTGATAGAGCTCTTTTGCTTTAGCATAAGATCTTTAGCAAACCCGGGCATAGGCATTTTATCTCTCAGAGCCTTTTCCATTACAGGTCTAAACTTGATAGGATGCGCTGTTTCCAAAAACACTCCCTTCTGATCTATTTTGAGCTTTTTCTTTAACCCTGCATAGGCAATAGCACCATGTGGATCGAGCACATAACCTGTTTCTTTATGGCATTGCTCAATCGTTTCAAGAATATGCTTATCGTGTAAAGTGAAGCCCGAAACTTCCTGAATCAAATCATCAAAAGAGTGATCATAAAGCTCTAGCATTCTTGGAAAGTTACTCGGGTTGCTTACATCCATGGCGTTGGCATAGGTAGCTACTGTTGGTAACACCTCATATTCGCAACTTTCCAGATAGCGTGGTACTACATCATTGGCATTTGAGCAGACCAGAAATTTGCCCAACGGAAAGCCCATTCGCTTGGCTAGCATGCCTGCGGTTACATTGCCATAATTTCCGGAAGGAACGGCTATTAAAGCTTCTGCGGCATTTTTCATCTGTAGCGCCAAACTCGCATAGTAAATGGACTGGGGCATCCAACGCGCAATATTGATGGAATTGGCAGAGGTGAGGTTCAGTTTTTTACTTAGTTCAGCATCCAGAAAAGCCTGCTTCACCAAAGCCTGACAATCATCAAAATCGCCTTCTACTTCCAAGGCCGTAATGTTTCCTCCCAGGGTGGTAAGCTGCTTTTCCTGCAAGTCGCTCACTTTTCCCGAAGGATACAAAATAACTACCCGCACTCCTTCTACATTAAAAAAACCATTGGCCACTGCACCCCCTGTATCTCCAGAGGTGGCTACAAGAATTGTGGTTTCCCGGCTTTCGCTCTTGGCAAATTCTCCGAGGCAACGGGCCAAAAATCGCGCTCCTACATCTTTGAAGGCATAAGTAGGCCCATGAAACAGTTCCAGACTAAAGATTCCTGCTTCAACCTGAACGAGTGGAATCTCAAAATTAAAAGCCTCTTGTACAATAGTCTCGAGGGTGGTGTCGGAGAAAACGTCCTGGGTATAAGGCCTCATTATTTCGAAACCCAACTCTGGTAAACCGGCACTTTCCAGAGCACTGATTTTATCGTAACTGAAACGCGGAATAGCCACAGGAAAGTACAACCCTTTATCGGCAGGCAGACTGTTAATTACAGCTTCTCTAAAGCCGACTTGGGGAGATGATCTTTGGGTAGAAAAAAACTGCATGCTCGACAATTCTGGATGTTTCTTTTGACTTTACTGAATTCGTTCGACTCCCCTGCCGTTTATGGCCGATTCGTAGAACCGGCAAGCGATACCTTTGGCTTCATAGAAATCTTTTACCCACTTTTTTAGCGGCTCAAGGTTTTGATCTGCTTTAAAGAAGGCGAACATTGCGGGTCCTGAGCCGGAAATATTAAAACCAATGGCCTCGTTTTCCAAGCATACGGTTTCTACATCGTCATAGCCCGGGATGAGTTTTTTCCGATAAGGCTGTGCCAATTGGTCTTTCATATATTTTCTAATCATCTGGTAATTAGCCGTAGTGAGTCCATTTATTAAACCGGCCATATTGGCGGCTTGCTCAATGGCCTGAGCCATAGGCACCTCTCTGGGCAATAGGCCTCTCGCTTCTACTGTTTTTACCAGCACATCAGGAAACAGAATAAGTACTTTTAAGGCTTTTGGGTAGCTTATTTGAAAGCCATCGAACGGATCGCAGCTTTTTACAGCTACAAAACCTCCCAGCATACAAGGTGCTACATTGTCGCCATGCCTGTGACCTGAAGCAAGCATTTCGCCATCGAGGGCAAAAGGGACTAACTCTTCTTTGGTCATTCCTGTATTCAGCAGTTCATTGGCCGCAAAAACAGCGCCCACTGCACTGGAGGCCGAAGACCCCAAACCACTACCCGGTGTAAAACTCTTTTCTATTCTTATAAGAAAACCACCATCGTAGCCCACTTCTTTGCAAAACGAACTCAAGGCCACAGTGGCCACATTCTTCTCAGGGTCTTGTGGAATATCGGCTCCTACTGCATCAATCAAATAGGCCTGGCCATTTCTTTTGCTAAGCGTAATTGTATCGCCTATACCTTCTAGCGCAAAGCCTAGAATATCAAAGCCAGGTCCGACATTCGATACGGAGGCGGGTGCAAAAACTTTAACCGAATCTTTATTCATTCTTCTATTTCCAAGTTATACGTCATTGCGAGAAATGAAACCTGGATAACAAGGTTTCATAACGAAGCAATCCGATTGTATAGGACACGCTGCAGGTAACAGACAGGTTACCACATCACAAGTTTGACTTATAGCCAAACTTACTCCTCGCAATGACGGTTCCGAGAGTATCTACTGTTTTTCAATCACCTATTTCTAATTCCTACCTACTGATTAGCTATTCGTAATACATCGGCAAAAATACCACTTGCGGTAACTTCTGCACCAGCACCGGCTCCTTTTACTACTAAGGGTTGTTCCTTATACCTTTCGGTGTGAAAAAGCACAATGTTGTCCTTACCTTCCAGGAAGTAGAACGGGTGATGCAAGGCCACCTGTTCCAGAGCCACTTTGGCTACCCCATCTTTGAAGCTGGCTACTACCCTTAACTGAGCGCCTTTCTCCTTGGCCTTTGAGTAAAGCTCCAAAAAGTGGTCTTCATGAGCATCCAATAGTTCATAGAATGTGTTCAAGTCAGGGGTATTTTTGCAAGCTTCAGGTAAAAAAGACACCTGTTCAATCTGCTCCATCTCCCATTTTCTACCGCTTTCTCTAATCAGTATAAGTAGCTTTCTCATCACATCTTCGCCAGAAAGATCTAACCTTGGATCCGGCTCGGTCAGGCCAAGTGCCCTGGCTTCTTTTACAATGCTTGAAAATGGATGCTTACCATCATAATTATTGAAAAGAAAATTGAGTGTGCCACTTAAAACAGCTTCTATAGCATGTATTCTATCGCCCGATTTAAACAACTCATTCATGGTAGAAATTACTGGAAGGCCTGCAGCCACATTGGTCTCAAATAAAAACTGGCTACCGTACTTTTTCGTGGCATATTTCAAGTTCAAATAAGAAGACATATCGCGCGTGGCGGCAATCTTATTGGGAGTAACCACCGATATGCTCGACTCCAACAACTCCCGATAAGTGGCGGCTATGGTATGTGAAGCGGTGATATCTATGAAAATACTGTTCCTTAGGTTCAGTGCCTTCATTTGAGCAATAAATGCCTCAATAGTGGAGTCATTCCCATGCTCTAATAACTGCTCCCATTGTGTTAAATCGACACCTTCTTCATTGAAATAGCTTTTTCTGGAATTGGCCACGGCCACCACCTGAATATCCAGATTAAACTCTCGGGCCAGTAATTCTTGTTGTTTTTGCACCTGCCTTAGAAAAGCCCTGCCTACATTGCCCACCCCTACCACAAACAGATTCATTTTCTTTAACTCTGAAAGAAAGAAACTTTCGTGAAGTGTATTCAAGGCCTTTTTAAGGTCTGCTTTGGCTACAACAGCCGTAATATTTCGCTCAGAGGAACCTTGTGCTATGGCCTTCACACTTATTCCATTTCTACCTAGAGTATTGAACATTTTGCCGGAAATCCCCACCTGGTTTTTCATATGAGAGCCTACCAGTGCTATAATACTTTGATCTTCGTCTACTACCGGTTCATCTATTTTATGTAATGATATTTCCTGCTCAAATTCCTCAATTATGGCCTCAAGAGCTGCATGAGCATCGGTCTTGGAAATACCCACACATATGGAATGTTCAGATGAGGCCTGGGTAATCATAATCACGTTTATGTTGGCCTGGCTTAGGGCTTTAAAAAGGCGATAAGAGAAACTTGGTATACCCACCATGCTGGCACCTGAAAGGTTAACCAGTGCTACATCCTGAATACTGGAAATTCCGCAAATGGTCTGCTTTTCGTCATCCCACTCTTTAGTAACCAAAGTGCTTGGGCCCTCAGGGTCGAAAGTATTCTTCACCCAAATTGGAATTTCTGCATCAAGGGCGGGTTGAATACTTGGCGGATAAAGCACCTTAGCCCCAAAATGAGATAGTTCAAGCGCTTCTTCGTATGAAACATGCTCCAGCAAATGAGCCGAAGGAACCAATCGCGGATCGGAGGTCATTAGACCGTTAACATCTGTCCAGATTTGTAATTCTCTAGCCTGAAGCAAATTAGCCAAAACCGCTGCCGTGTAGTCAGAACCACCACGCCCCAGCGTAGAGGTTTCGTTATCGCTGGTTGAAGCAATAAAGCCCGGGAAAACACTAATTGAAGCTAATTGTGGCTTAAGCTCTTGTAAAGCTGCTTTGGTGGACTGCCAAAGTACATTGGCACCACCGAATTTCTTATCGGTAATCAGGTATTTTCGGCTGTCATAGAGTTCTACCTGAAGCCCTTCTTTTTTGAGATATTCACTAATAATATAGCTCGATAGCCTTTCACCACAGGACTGAATATAGTCGCTGGTTCTTGGAGTCAATTCGCGCAAAAGATATACGCCTCTGCAAATTTCGGTAAGTCGAACGAAGAGCTTAGAAATCTCGAAGCAGTTGGAATTTCCTGTGAGTTCCTTAAACGCAGTGCAGTGCTTATCCTCTAAGTCTTGTAGGTTGGATTCATAACTGGCATCCCGAACCGCAGCTTTTTGCGAAATGGAAATCAGAGTGTTCGTGACCCCGCTCATGGCAGAAACTACTACCACCAACTGTTCCTGACCGGATTCCTTTTTCAGAATCTCAGCAACCTTTCTGATTGCCTCTACACTTCCTACGGACGTACCGCCAAACTTCAAAACCTTCATGGTTTCGCTGATTTATTGATTTATGAATTATTTAATTACCACAAGCGGTGTCTTCACCGCTTTTCTCACATCATTGATGAAGACACCAATGGTGACCAAAATTATGCTCGTAATTCTGTCCCGACTTTTCGGGAGCAGAACCATCTTCAAAAAGACCCTGAAACAAGTTCAGGGTGACGGTTAAGTTTTTCACCGCTTAATTATTCTTAGCCACAAGCGGTGTCTTCACCGCTTTTCTCACATTGATGATGACACCAATG